>JAJDOD010000028.1 GCA_022340315.1 Silicimonas sp.
CGGCTTCTGTGGCGAGGTCGCTGGCGAGCGTGTCCATCGCCTCGCGCACGGCGGCGGTCATCTCGACCGCGCCGCCGGGGTTCATCATGGCGTAGGACACGCGGCTCATCAGGTCTTCGCCGAAGCGGATCTGGGGGTTCATCAGACCGGCGGAGGCGGCAACACTGCCGTTTCGGAGGTCGCAGAGATGCGCGGCGATGGTGGTCGAGCCGAGGTCGATGGCGAGGCCGTAGAGGCGGCCCTCGAAATAGCCGGGCCAGATGTCGAGTAGCTTGGGCGTGCCGCCGGTGTGGTCGCGCCAGATCGCGACGGTGACTTTCCAATCGCCTTTGCGGAGCGCGGTTTGCAGCTTGCCGAGAATGCGGGGCGAGGCGTCGAGGCCGTGGAGGTCCCAGTCGCGGGCGAGCGCCTCGGCCAGCCGTTGCAGGTCGCCGGAGGGCTCGTGCATGTCCGGTTCCCGCACCTCGACGTAGTAGAGGCGGCTGGCGGGGTCCATGACGATGGCGCGGGCGGTGGCGGCCTTGCGGACGACTTGTTTGTGCACCTGACTTTCGGGCGGCACGTCGATCACGACGTCGCCCTGTATGGTCGCCTGGCAGCCGAGGCGGCGGCCCGGTTTCAGGCCGCGAACCCTATCGTAGCGTTGCTCGACGGCGTTAATCTCGGAGAGCGCGTCGGCGGTGACGGTGAGGCCGTGCTTTGGGAAGTCGCCGATGCCGGGCGACACCTGGCATTTCGAGCAGATGCCGCGCCCGCCGCAGACGCTGTCGAGATCGACGCCCAACTGGCGGGCGGCAGTCAGCACCGGCGTGCCGATGGCGACCCGCCCGCGTTTGCCGGAGGGTGTGAATATGACTTGTGCCGTGTCGGTCATGGTAATCCGCGTCGCTTCCGCAACCGGGATAAACGCAATGAATTGCAGAGGAAAGGCCGGGAACGTCGATTTGGGCGCCGGATGCGTCTAACGATCGTGCGCGCCCCAGTGGCATCGGTCGAATTCGGCGTAGGCGATGAGCGTCTCGGTTGTGCCAGCGGGAATGATGCGACCGCAGCCTTCCAGCGCGTCCGGTGTCTCGAATACGCCGATCACGCCGTCCTGCGCGGAGGTCTCGGCCGAGCAGAGCTGGCCGCCCGGCGCCAGCATTGCGGTTTGGCGCGTGCCGTCGCGGGTCTCGGTGGTGAAGAGATGCGTGTGCGCGGCGCCGTTCTCGACGCAGACGCGGCCGCCGGCGAAGACCGGTTGTGACAAGAGGAAGAGGGCGATGAGCACACGCATGGGTCTCAACGTGGCTGCGGCGCGCCGGGCCTGTCCAGTCACGTCGCTTCACGTTCCGCTCGCAGGCTTGTGCGGAAATGGTGACCCCGTGTGAGCGCCGCCCTCCCTGGCATGCGAAAGTATGCAGCTATCGGCTGCCGGGATGATCCAAACAGGAGAGTTGATATGAAGCGGATACTTCTGACCACGTTGCCTGCTGTATCGGCGGGCGGCGCATCGGCGCAGGAATTCGGGACCGAGGCTGATGCAGCCTATGCGGCCTTGCTTTGGGAGGTGATGGCAGCCGGCGCGCTGGTCGGTGACGGTGCGGTGATGTCGACGCCATACAAGGGCGGGCCTCCGCATGGCATGATGCTGGAAACATTCTATACGAAAGCGACGATCGACGGACACACGGGCGACCTCGTGGTGAAACGCAACTACGGGCCGGAAGGCGTGACCGCAGAGGAAGTACGAGCCGATCCGGCCAGGCATCTTGGCGCGGTGACCGTGATGTTCCGGCGCGAGGCGGGCTATGACGCGGACAACCAGGACTGGTTCTGGGTCAAGTACCTGCCCGATGGCACGCTCGACAAGACCCCCGCGGGGATGCAGATGGCAGGGCGGGTCGCGAAGGGCGCCGACCAGGGCTGCATTGCCTGTCATTCGGGGATGGAGGATTACATTTTCACCTCGGATCATATTTCTCAGTAGCGGATCATGTTGGCGCCGCCTTCGGCGTCGCGGTGCCGGGGGAGCGCTGCTCCCCCGGACCCCCTCGGGATATTTTCAGACCGATGAAAGCGGGCGTGATTTCGCTGTGGCTTTTGCCGCCGCGGCCTTCATGATCTGTTTTTGTGAGTCGCCCGGGCATCATCATTTCGGTTTTCCTGGCCCATGCCATCGCCGGCATGGGGATGTTGACGCGGATTCCGGATATCCAGTTCGGGCTGGCGCTGGAGGAAAGCGTACTGGGCGCGGCTCTGACGGCTTTTTCAGTTGGGGGATTGCTGAGCAATCTATTCGCCGGGCGGGTAATCGGCGCTGTGGGGACTAAGCCTCTCCTGGTGGTCGGGTTGCCTTTGCTGGCGCTGTTTTCGGCCCTGGTGGGCGTGGCGCCGGGGGCGGGCTGGCTGATGGCGGCGCTGCTGGCGATGGGGGTCGCCTTTTCGCTTGTCAACGTGGCCATGAATGTCGAGGCCGACCGGGTCGAGGCGGAAACCGGACGGCGGGTGATGAACCGGTGTCACGGGGTCTGGAGCGGGGGCGTTCTGATCGCGGCGCTTCTGGGCGTGCTCGCGCGTGCCCTCGATATTGCGCCGGGGGTGCATTTGCTGGTTTTCCTGCCGCCTGCCGTGGCGATGGGGCTTTACCTCGCGCGGCGGATGGAGCCGTGCCCGGTGGCGCCCGGCGACCGCACGCGGCGGCCGGGGATCGCGCTGCCGTCGCGGCGGACGCTGCTTCTGGTGCTGTTCGGTCTGTCCGGCATCGTGGCGCAGAGCGCGGTGCAGAACTGGTCGGTGATCTTCATGCGCGACCTCTTCCGCGCGCCGGTCTGGCTGGAGACGATGTCGCTGCCGGCCTACCTGGTGGCGATGACGGCGGGGCGCATCTTTGCCGATGGCTGGACCGAGCGGTTCGGGCCGGTCCGGGTGGCGGTGGCGCAGACATGCGCTGCGATGCTGGGGGCGGTCGTGGTCGCCTTGGCGCCGTCGCCCATCCTGGCGATTGCCGGGTTCGCGCTGATCGGTCTAGGCACGGCGGCGATGTTCCCTCTGCTGATCACCGCCGCGGCGCGCGGAGCCGAGCGTTCGGCGGCCGAGGCGGTCTCGGCCGTGATCCTGTGTATGGGCGCGGCGATGCTGGCGATACCCGCCGCACAAGGGCTGGTCGCCGAGGCCTTCGGGCTGCGCATGGTCTTCCTGGTATTGGTACCCGGCCTGGCGGTGACGCTTCTGATGGCGCGGGTGATTGCCCCGCCGCCTGTGGGCGGGGCCGCCGCTTCCGGGGTCTAGGCCCGCCGCCGCCGGCCTTCGCGGCGCCCGCGCGCACCGCCGCCGCCGGTGGAGTTCAGCTTGATCCAGTTGCCGCCCGAGGGGTCATGCGCGTTGAGGAAGTCGGCGGCGCGGATCGAGAGGATCTCTTCCGAGGCAACGCCGGTCCTGGGCGCAAGGCCAAGGAGCGGTGCGAGTTTCTCGGCAGGGATACCGTCGGGCACGTCGATGCCGAGGGCCTTGAGGCGGGCGACGCGCTCGGCAATGATGTCGGCGTCCGGGGCGAGACCCAGAAGCGGCCGGAGGGCCTTGAGGTCGATGTCCTCGGGCGCGGTGATTCCGAGGGCCTTCAGGGCGTCGAGCTGGTCGCTGGTGTTCTTCAGGGTCTTCGGCATGGCGACCGGGTTCATGATCGCGCTTGTCATGCCGTGGCTGGCTGCCATCGCGAGGAAGGCGTTGTTGATGCCGTGGCGGTTGGGCAGGCCGAAGGAGATGTTCGACGCGCCGCAGGTGGTGTTGACGCCAAGTTCTTCGCGGAGCCGGCGGACGAGGGTGAAGACCTGGACGCCGGCGGTGGCCATCGCGCCAACGGGCATCACCAGCGGGTCCACCACGATGTCGTGGGCGGGGATGCCGAAATCGGCGGCGCGGTGGACGATTCTCTTGGCAACCTCGAAACGCACGTCGGGGTCTTCCGAGATGCCGGTGTCGTCGTTCGAGATCGCGACGACGGGGACGTTGTATTTCTTGACCAGGGGCAGGACGAGTTCCATCCGCTCTTCCTCGCCGGTGACCGAGTTGAGGAGGGGGCGGCCTTCTGCCGTTGACAGACCGGCTTCAAGCGCGCCGGGCACCGAGCTGTCGATGCAGAGGGGCACGTCGACGAGGCCCTGGACCAGTTCGACCACCTTCTTCATCAAGGGCGGCTCGGTCTCGTTCGGGTTGGGGTTCGAGTTGTAGACGACGCCCGCGTTGATATCGAGCACCTGCGCCCCGCAGGCGACCTGTTCGAGCGCGTCCTTCTCGACGGTCGAGAAGTCGCCCGCTTCCAGTTCGGCGGCAAGCTGCTTGCGGCCTGTGGGGTTGATCCGTTCACCGATGACGCAGAACGGCTCGTCGAAGCCGATCACGACGGTTTTGGATTTGGATTCGAGAACGGTGCGGGTCATCAGGGCGTCCTTTGCCACGGAGGTCGGTCGTTAGCGCTTCATCGGGCGATTCCCGTCGTCATGTGTGGCGGGAAGCGACGTTAGGCGGCTTGGAAAAGACGTGTAGGCGAGTGGAGCGCTTTCTGCGAGGGGGGCGGCGGTGAAAACTTTTCAAGACGGTTATGAGGGCGGCGGCGAAGCGCTTCGGACATGCGCGGCTTCAGACCGCCTGTGCCTGCCTCATCTCCTGCCGTACCCTGTTGCGCTCCTGGCGCGGCGGGTGCCCGAACTTGCGGGCATAGTCCCGGCTGAACTGGGCCGGGCTTTCGTAGCCGACCTCGAAGGCGACCGAGGAAATTGCGTCGCTGCTCTCGAGGATCAGCCGGCGGGCTTCGAGCAGGCGCACTTCCTTCTGGTACTGGCCCGGCGACTGGCCGATGACAGCCTTGAAATGGGCATGGAAGGACGACTTGCTCATGCCCGCGTGCTCGGCCAGCGTCGAGACCGAAAGCGGCTCGCCAATCGAGGTGCGGATCGAGGCGATGGCGCGCGCAAGCTGGTTCGACGGGTCGTCGCGGCTCAGAAAGCGTCTGAGGATGGCGCCTTGTGACGACAACAGCAGACGGGCGTGGATTTCGCGCAGCAGGATCGGGCCGAGGAGCTTTACCGAGGCTTTGCCACCGGCGAGCGCAAGCAGCCTTGCCAGTGCATCGAGAATATCACGATCCGCCGCGTGGCAGGTGAGGGCCGCCGTGCTGCCCGGACCTTCCGCGACGTCGGGCATCTGGTCGTAGAAGCTGCGCAGCAGGCCGAGATCGAGCGGCAGGACAAGGGCGAGGTAGGGCTTGTCCGGCGATGCCTGGGTGATGCGCGACAGGACGGGAAGTTCGTGACTGACGATGATGGAGTGCCCGGCAGGGCAGTGCACGGAAATGCGGCCTGCCGACACGTCTTTGGCCCCCTGAATGATCAGGCAGAGGAGCGGCCGGTAGATCGTGCCCTCGATATCCGAGGGATGGCTGCGGCGAAGGATGACGGCCTCGCCCAGCGGCAGCTTGGTGATTCCATCGGTCGGGGTGGCTGCGGCCAGTTCTTCTGTCAGCCTTTTGAGTTCCGATTGCATGTGGCCTCCGTCGCTTTGTTGTGTCGATCTGATAGCACGGGCAGGGATGTAGATTGCATAAAAATCCTATCACTTGGACGAATTGACAAGTATCGACGACAATATAGCAAGCATATCGGTGGCCATAGAGCTAGGTTGTCTTCAGAAAGTCAATTCCCCCGAACTCGGGTTCCATGTCGGAGATCACCATGACCAGCCAAACAGATGCCACGCCAAAAACCGCCATCGACCTGCCTCCGGTCGGGTTCGGAACATACCTCATTTCCGACGAGGACTGTCCCGCTGCCGTC
>JAJDOD010000118.1 GCA_022340315.1 Silicimonas sp.
CGCCACCGAGCTGACGATCACGACGCCCGAGGCGACCGACTGCCAGAAGAACTCGATCCGCAGCGTCACCAGCGCGTTGATCATCATCGAGAGCAGCAAGACGCCGGCAAACGACCCCAACATCGACGCGCGTCCGCCGAAAAGCGACGTGCCGCCAACCACGACCGCCGCGATGACATGCAGGTTGAAATACGGGGCGGAGGTTGCCTGAATTGCATTCAGTTTTCCGGTCAGCATGACACCAGCCAAAGCTGCGCAGGCGCCGCAAAGCACGTAGGCATAGACCTTGTGCCGGTTGACCGAGATACCGGTCAGTTCGGCGGCCTCCGGGTTCGACCCGATGGCGATGGTGTAGCGACCGAAGTAGGTCCGCGTGAGAAGGAGGTAGCCCGCGATCATCGTCGCGATGCCAATCAGCACCGGGATCGGGACGAACCCGGGGATCTGACCGCGCCCGATGTCCGTCAGCAAGTCCGGGAACCGCGCCAGCACGAGGCCCTTTGCAATCACCAGCGCGAGGCCGCGATAGACGAGGTCCATTGCCAAAGTCCCTATGAGATCGGGGACATTGAAACGCGTGATGATCAGGCCGTTGATCAGCCCCATGAGCGCACCGAGCATGATCGCGATGGGAATGGCCACGTAGACCGAGAACCCGTACTGCTTGATCAGGAAGGCCATCAGGATGCTCGACAGCGCCGCGATGGAGCCGATCGACAGGTCGATCCCGCGCTGCGTGATGACAAAGGTCATCGCCATCGCCATCGGCATGTAGAGCGCGGCGTCGAGCAGGATCAAGTTGAGGTTCGTCGTCCGGAAATATCGGGTTGGCTCGGCGATGCCCATGAAGATGAGCACTGCGAGGATCATCGCCATCGGGCCGATGATCGCGACGTAGGGTTCGAGGCGTTCGGACCAGGTTCGTGTCGCGGTTGCAGTTGTCATCAGGCGGCCTCCTCTGCACCGACGATGAGGCCAAGGACCTCTTGCGTGTTGCTACGGGCGGTTTCGACAACGCCGACACAGCGCCCGCGGCGTTGCACGTGAATGCGGTCGGAAACCTCGAAGACGTCATCGAGCGAATGGCTGATCAGGATCACGGCAAGCCCTTGCTCGCGTAGCGACTGAATGAGCTTCAGCGTTCGCGCGGTTTCCTGCGGCCCAAGCGCGGCGGTGGGCTCGTCCATGACGAGAACGCGAAGGCCCGAATGGTAGACCGCACGCGCAATCGCCACGGCCTGACGCTGCCCGCCGGAGAGGCTTTCGGTCGGCGCGTCGAGCGACTTCAGCGTGACACCGAGCCGCTCCATCAGAACGCGTTCCGTCTCGACCCGCATCCGCTTGTTGTCGAGAAGCGTCAGTCCGAGAACCTTCCTCGTAAGTTCGTTGCCGAGAAACATGTTGGCCGCCGGATCGAGATGATCGGCAAGTGCCAGCGTCTGGTAGACGGCATCAATGCCGAGCTTGATCGCGTCGGCATGGCTCGAAAAATTGACACGCTCGCCGTCCAGAAAGATGTCGCCTTCGGTCGGTTGGTAAACGCCGGTCAATATCTTGATAAGTGTCGACTTTCCGGCACCGTTGTCCCCGACGATTGCAAGGACTTCGCCGGCGCGGGCGTCGAGATTGACGCCTTGAAGCGCGGTCACACCGCCAAAACGTTTGGTGATGCCACGCATCTTCACAAGAGGTTCCGTCATCGAAACTTCGCTTTCTCCGCCGGGTTGGCGGTCAGTCCGTGCGGGGGAGAGGGCCTCGCTGGGAGTGAGACGAGGCCCTCTGCTGTTGGGGACTTACTTGCCCCAGATCGCGCCGTAGGCGTCGCGGTAGGGGATGTCCGGGTCGAAGGCGTTGCTGTCGCCCATCTTCGCCAGACCATCCGCGGTCACCAACGCCGGCGACGTGACATAGCCGGAACAGGGTTCGCCCTGGATCGCGCGATTGAGTTCGTCCACGAGTTGCCAGCCCTGAAGGTTGAGCGGCTCGGCGACCGTGATCGTCTGGTATCCGCCGGACCGGATCCGCTGGAACGCGGCCTCCGATCCATCGCCCGCCGAACCGGCCTGCGGTCCCTGTTCGGGCGACAGCCCGGCTGCCGCGAGCGACGGCCCCATGAAGTCGAAGTAGAGGTCGTTGATCGCCAGCGCGTGGGTCCAGCTGTCACCGTACTTCTGCAGGAGCGTCGTGGTCAGCGGCCCCATGCGCGTGGAGGTGTCGGCGATTGGCGTGTCGACATATTCCAGCACCTTGCCGCCCGCGGCCTCGACCGTCTCCTTCAGCCGGTCGGCCTTGTCGATGGCGATCTGGTATGTCGAGTCGGTGAAGATCACGACGCCGATGTCGGTGCCGCCGTCATCAATCGCCCACTTCGCCGCGACCTCGGAAACCGTCATCGCGTCGGTCGAAACGTTGGCGAAAATGCCGCCCGGCGCATCACACCCGATTTTCGGACCCGAGTGCCACGCGACCATCGGGATGTTCGCGCCCACAACGCCTTCCAGCGCGGCCTGCTGCTCGACGGCATCGAAGCCGTTGATCACGATGCCGTCCGGTTGCAGCGCCAGCGCCTGACCGATGGCCCCGGTGCGACCCTGAACCGATCCGGCGCCGTCGAGCACGCGAACGTCCCAGCCGATGCGTTCGGCCGCTTCCTCCACGCCGTTGGTCACACCAAGTATGCCACCATTCTTTAGGTCGGCCGCGACGACGACGATGGATTTCCCTTCCGCCGCCGTCGGCCCTGTCGTCGGCCCGTCCCAGTCGGCGCCCAGAATCGGCGTACCCGCCAGCATTGTGGTCGCCAGAAGCGATCCCATGAATGCCCGTTTTTTCATTTTATTTCCTCCCTTTGCATGGAAATATCTCAGCGCTTTTCCGCACCTTTTCTGCGCTGTGCGTAGCCTGCGATGCCGATAGCGATCAGCAGGGTTACCCCGTTGAACAGCGGCTCGACCCAGAAGGAGCCGCCGAATTGTTGGATGCCGGAGATGCCGACCGCGAGGATCGCGACGCCGACGATCGTCCCCCAGACGTTGACCCGCCCCGGCTTGATCGTGGTCGAGCCGAGGAACGCGCCGACAAGCGCGGGCAACAGGAACTCTAGCCCGACACTCGCCTGACCGATCCGCAGCTTGGCCGCGAGCAGGACCCCGGCCAAAGCCGTCAGCGCGCCGGAGGCCATGAAGGCCCCGATGACGAACTTTCGCGTCGGGATCCCGTTCAACTGTGCCGCGCGCTGGTTCGCGCCGATGGCATAAAGGTAGCGGCCGATGGGCGTGTATTCGAGCACGACCCACATCACGATGGTGATGGCCAGGAGATAGAAGCCGGTGATCGGGAGCCCGAACACGAAGGTCGTCGAAAGCCCGTAA
>JAJDOD010000053.1 GCA_022340315.1 Silicimonas sp.
CGACCTGCCGCAACCGCGCGGCGTCGCAGGCACGCTCTTCGTCCACAAGATCGCCGGCGCAATGGCCGAACGCGGCGATACGCTCGACGCGGTGGCTGACGCGGCAAGACGGGTCATCGCCAGCGTCGCGTCCATCGGCAAGAGCCTCGACACCTGCACCATTCCCGGCTCGCCCAAGGAAAACCGCATCCCCTCGGGCAAGGCCGAACTGGGCCTCGGCATCCACGGCGAACCGGGCGTCGAACAGGTCGACTTCGACGGGGCCGCCGAAGCCATGAGGATCGTGCTCGACAAGCTTCGCCCGCACCTCGGAGACGGCCCCTGCGTGGCGCTGATGAACAACCTCGGCTCGACCACGCCGCTCGAGATGTCGGTGCTCTGCCACACGCTGGCCGAAGCCGGAGTTGCCACGCACATCATCGGCCCCGCGCCGATGATGACCTCGCTCGACATGCACGGATTTTCGGTCTCGGTCCTGCCCGCCACCGAGGACGATCTCGCCGCGCTGGCCGAACCCGTCCCGATGCCCGCCTGGCCGGGCGTCGAGGCGATCTCTGCCGTCGATACCCTGCCCCTGCCCGAGGGGCTGGCACCGGTCGCCCCCGTCCCTTCGGAAGATGCCGGGACGCGCGCAGTTATCGACCAGGTCGCGGACCTGCTGATCGCCGCCGAGGCGCGGCTGAACGAGCTTGACGCGAAATCCGGCGACGGAGACACGGGCAGCACGCTGGCCACCGCCGCACGCTCGCTGAAAGGCGACCTCGACAGGATGCCTCTCGCTGACCTGACCCGGCTGTTCCCGGCCCTCGGCAACGCGCTCAGCCAGACAATGGGCGGCTCCTCGGGCGTCATCCTCGCGATCTTCTTCAACGCCGCGGGCGACGCCTGTTCCGGCGGTGCCCCGATCGGCGACGCCCTGAAGGCCGGACTGAAGCGCATCTCGGAAGTCGGCGGTGCCCGGGTCGGCGACCGTACCATGATCGACGCGCTCTCGCCGGCACTCGACGCGCTCGAGAGCGGCCTCGCTGCCGCCGCGAACGCCGCGCGGCAAGGCGCCGACCGGACCGCGACCATTCACACCGCCAAGGCAGGGCGCGCAGCCTATGTTCCGTCAGAGAGCCTGAAGGGCCACAACGACCCCGGCGCCGAGGCTGTCGCCATCCTGTTCGAGGGATTGGCCAGGGCAATGGAGGGCTGACACTGGGGGGAGAGGATCTCAAGACAGCCGGCAAGCCGACGGTGAACGACATCGCACGTGTCGCCGGCGTGTCCCTCGCCACCGTCGACCGCGTGCTGAATGCGCGCGCCGGTGTAAGGGACGTGACCATCGACAAGGTCAACAAGGCCATCGAAGAACTGGGCTACGTCCGCGACACCGCCGCCGCCAACCTGGCGCGGAAGCGCCAATACCGTCTGCTCTTCATCATCCCCGAGACAACGAACGAGTTCATGACCGCGCTCGACAAGAAGATCGCGGACCAGGGTGCGAGGCTCATCCACCAGCGCACCACGCTTCACCGTCAAAAAGTTCCGCCATTCGATCCCGGCGCAGTTGTCGCCGCTCTGGACGCCATCGACCCGGACCAGTCCGACGGGGTGGCCCTGATCGCGGTCGAGACACCCGAGGTCTGCGAGGCCGTCCAGCGCGTGCGCGACCGTGGACTTGCTGTGGTCGCGCTTGTCTCGGACCTGCCCTCCTCGGACCGCGATCACTTCGTGGGCATCGACAATATCGCAGCGGGCCGCACCGCGGCACGGCTGATGGGGCGCTTCGTCGGCAAACGCGGCGATATCCTCGTCATCACCGGCTCGCGGCTGGCACGCGACCACGTCGAGCGGCGAACCGGCTTCGATGAACTTCTGGCCGAGGAGTTTCCCGAGGTGAAGGTGGTGGCCTCCATCGAGGGCCGCGACGACCCTGCTCTGATCCGCAAGATGCTGCCCGAAGTGTTCGCGGCACATCCAGACCTCGGCGGCGTCTATTCCTCGGCTGCCGGAACGCCCGGTCTCATCCGCTTTCTCGAAGAAACCGGCCCTTATCCCGATCTCGCGGTTGTCGCCCACGAACTGACGCCGGCCTCCCGCGCCGCGCTGGGCTCGGGCACGATCGACGTCGTGATCAACCAGGACACCGGCCATATCGTCCGCTCTGCCACCCGGCTGCTTCGCGCAACCGTGGACCGCGTGCCGTTCGACCGCACGCAGGAGCGCATCCGCATCGACATCTATCTCAAGGACAACTTGCCCCAACAGGGAGGAGTGGCATGAAAACGATCAAGGGACCGGCGCTGTTTCTGGCGCAATTCGCGGGCGACGAAGCCCCGTTCAATTCGTGGGACGGCATCACCAAATGGGCCGCCGATTGCGGCTACAAGGGCGTTCAGGTTCCCAGTTGGGACGGGCGGCTCTTCGACCTCGCCAAGGCGGCGGAAAGCAAGGACTATTGCGACGAATTCAAGGGCCAGGCGGCGACGAACGGTATCGAGGTGACCGAGCTATCCACGCACCTCCAGGGCCAGCTTGTCGCCGTGCATCCCGCCTATGACGACGCCTTCGACGGCTTCGCGGCGCCCGAGGTTCGCGGCAATCCCAAGGCCCGCCAGGAATGGGCCGTGGATCAGGTGAAGAAGGCGCTTACCGCCTCGAAGAACCTCGGTATCACCGAACACGCCACCTTCTCCGGCGCGCTCGCCTGGCCATACGTCTATCCCTGGCCCCAGCGCCCGGCGGGCCTCGTGGAAACCGCCTTCGACGAACTGGCGAAACGCTGGAAACCCATCCTCGACCACGCCGAGGAGTGCGGCGTCGATGTCTGCTACGAGATCCATCCCGGCGAAGACCTCCACGACGGCGTGACCTACGAGATGTTCCTCGAGCGCACCGGCAATCACGCGCGCGCCTGCATGCTCTACGATCCCAGCCATTACGTGCTGCAATGCCTTGATTATCTTGACAATATCGACATTTACAAGGACCGCATCCGGATGTTCCACGTCAAGGATGCCGAGTTCAATCCAACCGGGCGTCAGGGTGTCTATTCGGGCTACCAGGGCTGGGTCGACCGCGCGGGTCGATTCCGCAGCCTTGGCGACGGACAGGTGGATTTCGGCGCGGTCTTCTCGAAAATGGCCGCCAACGACTTCTCCGGCTGGGCCGTGGTCGAATGGGAATGCTGCCTCAAGCACCCCGAGGACGGCGCGCGCGAAGGTGCCGAGTTCGTCGCAGCTCACATCATCCGCGTGACCGAGAAAGCCTTCGACGATTTCGCCGACGGCGGCACCGATGAAGCGGCAAACCGCAAGATGCTGGGGATCGACAGATGGTAACAGGACGTAACGAAACCCTTGGCCGCCGCATCCGGCTCGGCATGGTCGGCGGCGGCAACGACGCCTTCATCGGCGGCGTGCACCGCATCGCCGCGCGCATCGACGACAAGTACGAACTGGTAGCGGGGGCGCTCTCATCGACGCCCGAGAAATCCCGCGAAAGCGGCGAGGCCCTCGGCCTCCCCCGCATCTACGACGACTACAAGACGATGGCCATGCGAGAGAACCGCCGCAAGGATGGCATCGAGGCCGTCGCCATCGTCACCCCCAACCACGTCCACTACGCAGCCGCGCGCGAATTCCTCAAGCGCGGCATCCATGTCATCTGCGACAAGCCTCTGACCTCGACGCTGGCGGACGCAAAGAAGCTGGTGAAGGCGGCCGAGTCCTCGGACGCACTCTTCATCCTGACCCACAACTACACCGGCTACCCGATGGTGCGGCACGCGCGCGAGATGGTCGCCTCCGGCGCAATCGGCAAGCTGCGCGTGGTTCAGGTCGAGTATCCGCAGGACTGGCTGACCGAACCGCAGGACTTCAAGCAGGCCGCATGGCGCACCGACCCGGCACGCTCGGGCGCGGGCGGCTCGACTGGTGACATCGGCACCCATGCCTACAACCTCGCCTGCTTCATCACCGGGCTTCAGGCCGAGAGCCTCGCCGCCGACCTGCAATCCTTCGTCTCGGGACGGCAGCTTGACGACAACGGCCATGTGCTTCTGCGCTTCGAGGGCGGCGCGCGCGGCATGCTCTGGTGCTCCCAGGTCGCGCCCGGCAACGAGAACGCGCTCCGCATCCGCGTCTACGGCGAAACCGGCGGGCTGGAATGGGCGCAGGAGGACCCGAACTACCTCTGGCACACGCCCTACGGCGAGCCAAAGCGCCTCGTCACCCGGAACGGCGCAGGCGCGGGCGACGCCGCGGCCCGCGTCAGCCGCATTCCCCCCGGCCACCCCGAAGGCTATCTCGAAGGCTTCGCCAATATCTACTCCGAAGCGGCAGCAGCCATCCTCGCGGCCCGCGAGGGCAAACCGGCACCCGAGGGCGTGGTCTTTCCCACCGTCCATGACGGGTTGAAGGGGATGCAATTCGTCGATGCCTGCGTGCGGTCCTCGAACCGAAACGCCGCCTGGATCAAGCTGGATCACTGACATGAGCGACTTTTTCAAGAACATCCCGGCTGTCACCTACGAAGGCCCCGACAGCACCAATGACTATGCATTCCGCCACTACAATCCCGATGAAATGGTTGGCGGCAAGCGGCTGGAAGACCACCTGCGCTTCGCCGTCGCCTGGTGGCACAGCTTCGCCTGGCCCGGCGGCGACCCCTTCGGCGGGCAGACCTTCGACCGGCCCTGGTTCGGCGACACGATGGACCTCGCCCGCCTCAAGGCCGACGTGGCCTTCGAGCTCTTCGCGATCCTCGGCCAGCCCTTCTTCTGCTTCCACGACTTCGACATCCGCCCCGAGGGCGCCGATTTCGCCGAAAGCACGCGGAACCTGGAAGAGATCGTCGACTACATCGGCGGCAAGATGGAAGGCGCGAAGACCAAGCTCCTCTGGGGCACCGCCAACCTCTTCACCCACCGGCGCTTCATGTCCGGCGCCGCCACCAACCCCGACCCGGACGTCTTCGCCTACTCCGCAGCCACCGTGAAAACCTGCATGGACGCGACACTCAAGCTCGGCGGCGAGAACTACGTCCTCTGGGGCGGGCGCGAGGGCTACGAGACGCTCCTCAACACCGACCTCAAACGCGAACGCGACCAGGCCGGCCGCTTCCTGCAGATGGTGGTCGACTACAAGCACAAGATCGGCTTCACCGGCACCATCCTCGTCGAGCCGAAGCCGCAGGAGCCGTCAAAGCACCAGTACGACTATGACGTGGCCACGGTCTACGGCTTTCTCAAGGACTACGGCCTTGAAAACGAAGTGAAAATGAACATCGAGCAAGGCCACGCCATCCTCGCCGGCCACAGCTTCGAGCACGAACTGGCGCTTGCGGCCTCGCTCGGCATCCTCGGCTCGATCGACATGAACCGGAACGACTACCAGTCCGGCTGGGACACCGACCAGTTCCCCAACTCGGTGCCCGAGGTGGCGCTCGCCTATTACGAAGTGCTGAAAGCTGGCGGCTTCACCACCGGCGGCACCAACTTCGACGCCAAGATCCGCCGCCAGTCGCTCGACCCGGCAGACCTTGTGCTCGCGCATGTGGGCGCAATGGATGTCTGCGCGCGCGGGCTCAAGGCCGCGGCGGCGATGCTGGAAGACGGAGCACTCGAAGCCGCCCGCGCCGAACGCTACTCGGGCTGGGATAGCGCCGGAGGCAAAGCGCTTCTCACCAGCGCCACCCTCGACGACTGCTTTGACCGCGTCATTCAGGACCCGATCAACCCCGAGCCGCGTTCAGGACAGCAAGAGCGGCTGGAGAACCTCGTCAATCGCTACGTCTGATCGGGACGAGGCGTAGTAACCGGGAATTAACCAGTTTCCCCCTTTGATCGGCGCATCGAAGGGGGAGCGCGTTATTCCGGTCCGCGACATCACACGCAAGGCACTGAGACAGCACAGGTATTTCCTGTGGTTTGCCTTTCTGTTCAGCGTCTTCGTCAACCTTTTGATGCTCACCGGACCGCTCTTCATGTTGCAGGTCTACGACCGCGTGCTCGGCTCCCGGTCCGAGGAAACACTGGTCGCACTCCTCATACTGGTCGTCGCGCTCTTCGGGCTGATGTGGCTCCTCGACTTCGCGCGCACCCGGCTGCTGGCACGCTACGGCGCACGGCTTCAGGCGGCACTCGACGGCATGGTGTTCCGCGCCGAACTGCAAAGCCCGGTCCGCACACACGCGGCAGCGCGCGGGTTGGACGCAGTTCAATCGCTTTTCGGCTCTTCGGTTCTTGCCGCGCTCATGGATCTGCCATTCACGCCGATCTTCATCGCGGTGATCTTCGTCTTTCATCCCCTGCTCGGTTTCTTTGCCCTTGGCGGGGGACTCTCGCTTGTGCTGCTGACCGCCATCAACCGCCAGCTTACCAATTCCCGCGTCGCGGGGGCCGAGGCGATGAGCGAGGAAACGCGGCGCTTTGCCGAGAACGCAATTGGCGCTGCGGAACTGATCCGCAGCCAGGGCATGCTCGACCCCGTAACCGAACGCTGGCTCGACGGCCGCTCACGGGCGCTGCTTCAGTCGATGCGGGCGGTTGACTGGACCAGTGCGTTCGAGACCTTCACGCGCGCCTTCCGCCTTGCCCTGCAATCGCTGGTCCTCGCTCTCGGCGCCTGGCTCGTCCTTCGGTCCGAGATCACGGCGGGCGCGATGGTCGCCTCCTCGGTTCTGCTTGGCCGCGCGCTGGCGCCGATCGAACAAATTGTCGGGCGCTGGCCACAGATCGCGCGGGCACAAAGCGGCTGGCGTGCGCTTGTGGCCCTTCTCGACACCGCCAGCGAGATGCCGCCGCGCACACGCCTGCCCCGGCCGGACGGCCGGCTGGATGTCGCAAGCGTCACGCTGACGACCGGGCCGGGACATCCGCCGCTGCTCTACAACATCACCTTCTCGCTCGACCCCGGTGAAGCGCTCGGCGTCATCGGCAAGAGCGGCTCTGGCAAGACGACGATCGCCAAGGTGCTTCTCGGCCTCATCGAACCCGGCATCGGCGAGGTACGTCTCGGCGGGGCGCTGATCTCTCACTACGCGCACGCCGATCTCGGACGGCATGTCGGGTATCTGCCGCAGGATCCGGTGCTCATCACCGGAACCATCGCCGAGAACATCGCCCGCATGGCTCGCAGACCTGCCAGCGAGGACGTCGTTGCCGCGGCGCGCAAGGCCAAGGTCCACGACCTGATACTGTCGCTGCCCGACGGCTACGACACCCGCATCGAGGACAACGCGATTGCCCTCTCCGGCGGACAGCGCCAGCGCATCGCGCTGGCACGCGCGCTCTTCGGCGATCCGATGCTGCTTGTGCTGGATGAACCGAACTCGGCATTGGATCAGGAGGGAAGCGAGGCGTTGAATGCCGCCGTCCGCCAGATGAAATCCGAGGGTCGAAGCGTCGTCATCATGACCCACAGGCCCGTGGCCATATCGGAATGCGACAAGCTGATGGTGGTCGAGGGCGGACGGATCACCGCACTGGGTCCGCGCGACGAAGTGCTGCGGACCATGATCCGCAACGCCGACGACATCACGCGGACGATCCGGACCGGAACGGGGACATGAGCGATCCGGACCGCTCCTATTCGCCTGCCCTGCCGCTGACGGTCGGCCTTCTCGCACTCGCCCTTCTGGTTGGCGTCATCGGCTATTGGAGCGTCGGGACCCGGATCGCCGGGGCGGTGGTGGCGCGCGGGATCATCGAGGTCGAAAGCAATCGCCAGGTCATTCAGCACGCCGAGGGCGGCACGGTCGGCAAGATCGCCGCGCGCGACGGGGATCGCGTCGCCGCGGGCGATCTCCTGGTTCGGCTCGACGACACGCTCCTGCGTTCCGAGCTTGCCGTGGCAAGGGTGCAGCTCGTCGAACTTGCAGCGCGGCGCGCCCGGCTGGAAGCGGAACGCGATGACGCGACGTCGCTGACCATGCCAGCCGCGTTCTCAAGTACGACTGACGCCACCGCGTTGGCGCAGATCGAAGGGCAGCGCACTCTCTTCGCGGCGCGGCTCGACACGTTGGAACGCGAACTCACGCAAATTGGCGAGCGCATCTCCCAGACCGGCAACCGGGTCATCGGAACCCAGGCCCAGATCGCGGCCCTGGAGACCCAGCAGCGGCTTGTGGCGGCCGAACTGGCAAGCCAGGAGCAACTGCTCGGCAAGGGGCTTGTCCCGTCCGCCCGCGTGGCGACGCTGAAGCGCGAGGAAGCGCGGCTGTCGGGCGAGGTCGGAGAGTTGACCGCGCGTGTCGCGGAATTCAGGGGCCAGATCGCCAGCGACCGGATCGAGAGCCTGAAACGTCGGACGGTCCGGCGAGAGAACGCGATCTCCGAATTGCGCGACATCCGGTACCGCGAGCTTGAACTGACGGAACGACACCGGAGCCTTTCGGAACGGCTCGCGCGGCTCGAAATGCGCGCACCGGTCGCGGGCGTCGTCTACGGCTCGACAATCTTCGCCGAACAGGCGGTCATCCAGCCCGCCGAAGCGGTGATGTATATCGTGCCCCAAGACCAACCCCTTGTCGTCAAGGCGCGCGTCGATGCCATCCACATCGACCAGGTCTATGCCGGCCAGCCCGCGGCGCTCCGTTTCCCGGCCTTCAACCAGAGACTGACGCCCGAGGTATCAAGCCGGGTCATCACCGTCTCGGCGGACGTCTACCGCGACGAGACGACCGGCGCCCATTACTACACGGTCGCGCTCATGCCGCTCGAGGAGGAACGGGCGAAACTGGCCGCGCTGAAACTCGTGCCCGGCATGCCGGTTGAGACATTTCTCAGGACCGAGGAACGTGCACCCCTGTCGTACCTGGCCAAACCGCTCACCGATTATTTCCAGCGCGCCTTCCGCGAACGCTGAGACCAGGTCCGCAAGCCGCCCTACAGGAGGGCTTCAAGCAGCTTCCGCGTGTTCTCTTGCGTCATCTTCACCGGGTTGCCGCCTGTCGAAGGATCGCGAAGCGCGGCTTCCACCAGCGCATCCAAATCCGGGTCGGAAACTCCAAGCTCGCTCAGTGTCTTCGGAATAGCCAACTCGGCATTCAGCTCATCCACGAAGGCCCGGAACCCGTCGAAGCCGCCCGCGATACCAAGATAGGCCGCGGCAGCATCAAAGCGTTCGCGGATCGCATCGGCGTTGAACCTCAGCACCTCCGGCATGCAGACCGCGTTGGTCGTGCCATGATGGGTGTGATGCACGGCCCCGATGGGGTGCGACAGCGCATGGATCGCGCCCAGCCCCTTCTGGAACGCCGTCGCGCCCATCGCGGCCGCACTCATCATCTGCGCCCGCGCCTCGATGTCCGAACCGTCATGATAGGCGCGCGGAAGGTATTCCTTCACCAGCCGCATCCCCTCCAGCGCGATGCCCTGGCTCATCGGGTGATAGAACGGCGAGGAATAGGCCTCGACGCAATGCGCAAAGGCATCGAGCCCCGTCCCGGCCGTGATATGCTTCGGCATCCCCACGGTCAGCTCCGGGTCGCAAATGACAACCGATGGCAGCATCTTCGGGTGGAAGATGATCTTCTTCTCGTTGATCTCGGCATTCGTCAGAACCCCGGCCCGCCCGACTTCCGAGCCGGTCCCGGCCGTCGTCGGCACCGCGACAATCGGGTGAATGCCCTTCGGATCGGCCCGCGTCCACCAGTCGCCGATATCCTCGAAATCCCAGACCGGCCGCGTCTGCCCCGCCATGAAGGCAATGCACTTGCCAAGGTCCAGCGCCGAACCGCCGCCAAAGGCGATCACGCCGTCGAACCCGCCCTCGCGGTATAGCCGCAAGCCGTCGGACAGGTTCTCGCCGCTCGGGTTCGGATCGACCCGGTCGAACATCGCGCGCCCCATGCCCTCGCCATCGAGGATGTCCAGCGTGCGCTGCGTGATCTCCATGCCCGAGAGCCCGCGGTCCGTGACCAGCAAGGGCCGACGAATACCGGCCGCCATGCAGGCACCGCCGATCTCGGCGATGCGACCCGCGCCGAACCTGATCGACGTGGGATAAC
The DNA here is from genome assembly GCA_022340315.1 of Silicimonas sp. Classification (GTDB taxonomy): domain Bacteria; phylum Pseudomonadota; class Alphaproteobacteria; order Rhodobacterales; family Rhodobacteraceae; genus JAJDOD01. Next base: position 9,997 of record JAJDOD010000053.1, read on the forward strand.
TCCAGTTCCCGGTGAGGGTCATGTCATGCCTTTCGCAAATGATAGGACTTGGGCCGCGTCAACGCCATGAAGCCAAGGCGCGACAGGCCCGCACCGCGCCCGGTATCCTTGCACCCCGTCCAGCACAAGGCCGGATCGAGATAGTCGCAGCGGTTCATGAAGACAGTGCCGGTCTCCAGCCGGTCTCCAATGGACTCGGCAACGCCTGCGTCGCTCGTCCAGACGCTGGCGGTCAGGCCGAACCGGCTGTCGTTCATCAGTCGCACTGCCTCGTCGTCGCCCTCGACCGGCATGATGCCGACCACCGGTCCGAAGCTCTCGTCGCGCATCACCCGCATGTCGTGGGTCACGTTCGTCAGGACCTGCGGCGTGACATAAGTGCCCCGGCCGTCATCGGCCGCCATCCGATCGACATGCGCCACGGCACCATCCGCCAGCGCCTCGTCGATCTGAGCGCGCACTTCGGCGGCAAAACGGATGTTGGCCATCGGCCCCATCGTGGTTTCTGCCTCCAGCGGGTTTCCCAGCTTCTGCGCCGAGGCCCAGGCCACCGCCTTGTCGACGAAGGCATCGTAGACCTCGCGCTGAACATAGATCCGCTCGATCCCGCAGCAGCACTGGCCGCTGTTGAACATCGCACCATCCATCAGAGTATCCACCGCCGCGTCGAGATTGGCGTCAGCCCGGACATACCCCGGATCCTTCCCGCCCAGCTCCGTCGAGACCGGGATGAAGGTTCCCGCCGCCGCGCGCTCCATCGCCTGCCCGCCGCCGACCGAACCGGTGAAGTTCACGAAATCGACCCGCCGCTCGGCGATCAGATCCGTCGTCGTGTCGTGATCCAGCACCGCGTTGCGCATCACCGCCTCGGGCACCCCGGCGGCGTGGAACGCCTCGGCCAGCCGCTCGCCCACCTGCAAGGTCTGGCGCGCATGTTTCAGGATAACCGCGTTCCCGGCGATCAGCGCAGGCGCGATGGTGTTGATCGCGGTCATGTAGGGATAGTTCCAGGGTGCGACGACCATCACCGTGCCCCACGGCACGCGCTTGATCATGCGCCGGAAGGCGTCGCTGTCCTCGATCACGTCCGGCGCAAGAACCTCCTCGGCGATCCCCGCCATGTAGGTCAAGCGCTCGTTGAACCCGCCGTATTCGCCGCCATATCGCACCGGGCGCCCCATCTGGTGCGCAAGTTCAAGCGCCATGCGGTCGGTCGTCTCGCCGATGATGCGGTTCGCTTCAAGCACAAGCTCGATCCGCTGGGCCATCGGGCGCGCCGCCCAGTCTGCCTGCGCCGCACGGGTCTCCGCCGCAGCCTCGAAAGCATCATCGCGCGCCATCACCTCGCGCGTCAGGTACACCGATCCGTCGATCGGTGAAATCAGGTCGATAGTCGCCATCGTCAGGCCCTCTCGAAACCACGCTTGATTTCATGATCCGTCACCACCGCATCGAACGCCTCCTGCTCGATCTCGGCGGCACGCGTGTAATGATCCACCACCCAGTCGCTCATGTGCTTGCGCAACATCTCCGAGCCCTTCAGCGCCTTGGTAGCGGCCCCAAGGTTGACCGGAAACTCGGCCACGTCCTTCATGCCATAGACATCGCCCGTCACGGGGGGATCCAATTCCAGACCCTCTTCGATCCCCGTCAAACCGGCGGCAAGCTGACCGGCACAGGCGAGGTAGGGATTGATGTCCGATCCCGGCAACCGGCACTCGATCCGCACACCCTTGGTCCCGTCGCCCACCAGCCGGTAGGCGGCGGTGCGGTTGTCGACGGACCAGGCGATCTTGGTCGGCGCGAAGGTGCCCGGCAGGAAGCGCTTGTAGCTGTTGACGTAGGGCGCCATGAAGAACGTCACATCCGCCGAATACTTGAGAAGCCCGGCCACATACGAGCGCATCGTCGCCGACATCGTCAGGTCCTCTCCCGCATCGTAAAACGCGTTGGACCCGTCCGCAGTGGCAAGCGACTGGTGAACATGCGCCGCCGAGCCGACCTTCTTGTGGTGCCATTTCGAGATGAAACTCGCGGCATGGCCATGCATGCTTGCAATGTCCTTGACCGCCTGTTTGGCGATCAGGTGGTGGTCGGCGCACAGCACGGCCTCGGCATAGCGGATGTTCAACTCCTCCTGGCCGGTCTCGGCCTCGCCCTTGCTGTTCTCGATCGGAACGCCCGCCGCGACCAGCATGTTCCGCACCGGCCGCATCACGTACTCGTCGCGCGATGTCAGCATGATGTTGTAATCGGCATTGTATCCGATGAGCGGTTCGAGATCCCTGAAGCCGCTCCGCCGAATGTCGTCGTAGCTGTTCCTGAACAGGAAGAACTCCAATTCGGTCGCCATCATCGGCGTGAAGCCGAGCTTCCCGGCCCGCTCGACCTGCGCCTTCAGCATCTGACGCGGCGCATGCGGCACCGGCTCGTGCGTGTGGTGGTCGATCAGGTCGCAGAAAACCATCGCCGTGGCTTCGAGCCAGGGCAGACGCCGCAGCGTCGTCAGGTCGGGACGCATGACATAGTCACCATACCCGGCCTCCCAACTGGTCGAGGCAAAGCCGTCCGGCGTGGCCATCTCGATGTCCGTCGCCAGAAGATAGTTGCAGCAGTGGGTTTCCTCATGCGCGCTCTCGATGAAGTTCGAGATGTGGAACCGCTTGCCCATCAGCCGGCCCTGCATGTCCACAAGGCACACCAGCACGGTGTCCAACTCGCCGCTCTCCGCGGCCTCCCGAAGTTCGTCGAATGTCAGGTTGGCAGTCATTGCCTTGTCTCTCCCGGCCAGTTGGGGGCGACCCCGCGAAAGGGTCGCCCCGATCTTTGCTTACTCGAAGTTGTAGGGTACGCCAGCCTGGTTGATGACGCCGTTGTACTCGCGGAAGATGCCGACGATCTTCTCGTGCACCTCGCCTTCCTGGGCGATCTCGTCCCAGAACACCTTCGCCGCGTTTTCGACCTCGGCCCACTCCGAAGCAGGCACCGAACGAAGCTGCAGCTTGTCGCCGTTGGCGCGCAGCGCCGCCTCGCCGCCCCAGTACCACTGGTTGCGGTAGGTGTGGCTGGCTTCGACCCCGGCCATGACCACCGACTTGAGATGCTCCGGCAGGTCCGCCCAGCGCTGCTCGTTGACAAACCACGAGCCGATCCAGGCGCCCGAGATGTTGTTCGTCAGGAAGTAGTCGGTGACGTTGGCCCAGCCCACCGTGTAGTCCTCGGTGATGCCCGACCAGGCCATGCCGTCAAGCTCGCCGGTCTGTACCGCGACCTCGGCATCCTCGTAGGGAATGTTCACCGGCACCACGCCGAACTGCGCCAGGAAGCGCCCGGCGGTCGGGAAGGTGTAAAGCTTCAGACCGTCAAGATCGGCAAGCGAGGTGATTTCCTTCTTGGTGTTGAAGTTGCACGGGTCCTGACCAGCGGCCGAAAGCCAGGCCACGCCAAGCTTGGCGTATTCCTCGCGCCAGATATCCGCCAGACCGTACTGGTTGAACAGCACCGGCACATCCAGGATGTGCTTGGTCGCAAACGGGAAATACCCGCCGAACTGTCGCGTGGGCGACGGCGACGCCATCGAGTCGTCGTCCGAATGCACCCCGTCAAGCGTGCCGCGCTGAAGCGCCTGGAACAGCTCGCCCGTGGGCACGATCTGGTCCGCGAAGAACAGCTCGATCTCCAGCTCGCCGTTCGCGTTCGCATTGATGTAGTCAATGGCGGGCTTGGTCACATGCTCGCCCAGCGCGCCGCCGGCATAGGTCTGAAAGCGCCAGCGGATCGGGCTTTGCGCCTTCACGATAGCCGGTGCCGCCAGGGCCGCCGGTGCGGCCAGCGCGGCCCCTCTAAGGAATCTGCGTCTCGATGTAGTCATGATCATCCTCTCCTGTGGACTGAAGTGATTGCTTGCTCCGGTTCGCCCGGATGCTGTTTCGATAGTGCTCAATTCCCGTAGACGACCCCCGGAAGCCAAAGAGCGATTTCAGGGAAGGCCATCACCAACCCCAGCGCGACGGCCATCACACCGACAAAGGGTATGATGGAGCGGTAGATGTCGCCAATAGTGATTTCGGGCGGCGCCATCGCGCGCATCAGGAACAGGTTATAGCCAAACGGCGGCGTCATATAGGCAATCTGGCAGGTGATCGTGTAAAGAACGCCGTACCAGATCAAATCGAAGCCAAGCGCCCCGACCAGCGGAACGTAAAGCGGCGCGACGATCACCAGCATCGCGGTGTCGTCAAGAAAAGTGCCCATCAGCAGGAAACTGGCCTGCATCAGGATCAGGATGATCCAGGGGTTCAGACCAAGCTGCACCGTGAACAGGTTCTCGATCGCCTTCACCGCGCCAAGGCCGTCGAACACCGCGCCGAAAGCCAGGGCGGCAAGGATGATCCACATGAACATGCAGGTGATCCCCAGCGTTTGCTTGATCGAGGTCTCGAACACCGCCCAGGTCATCCGCCGTTTCAGCACCGCGGCAAGGAACGCCGCGATCGCGCCCAACGCCGAGCTTTCGACAAGCGAGGTCCAGCCGTTCACGAAAGGCACCATCATGATGAAGAAAATGCCAAGCGGCAGAAGGCCTGCACCCAGCAACCGGAACTTCTCGCCCCAGGTGATCTCCTCGCGCTCCTCGGCACTCATGACCGGCCCGAGCGAGGGGTTAAAATAACAGCGCACCGCGATGTAGATGATAAACAGCGCCGCCATCATCAGCCCCGGCACCACACCCGCCAGCCAAAGCTGCCCCACCGGCTGGCGCGCAATCATCGCGTAAAGCACCAGCACCACGGACGGCGGCACGAGAATGCCCAGCGACGATCCCGCCTGGATCACGCCGGTCACCATCAGCTTGTCGTAATTGCGTCTCAGAAGCTCGGGCAACGCGATGGTGGCGCCGATCGCCATGCCCGCCACGCTCAGCCCGTTCATGGCCGAAATCAGCACCATCAGCCCGATGGTGCCGATGGCCAGCCCCCCCGAAAGGCCGCCCATCCAGACATGGAACATCCGGTACAGATCGTCGGCAATCCGCGATTCCGACAGCACGTAGCCCATGAAGATGAACATCGGCAGGGTCAGCAGCGGGTACCACCGCATGACCTTGATCGCCGCGGCAAAGCCAAGGTCATATCCGCCCCGGTCGCCCCAGAGGAAAAATGCCGCGACCACGGCGACGAAACCGATCGCCCCGAAAACGCGCTGCCCGGTCAGAAGCATCAGCATCATGGTCGAGAACATGAGCGCGGCGATCAGCTCGTAACTCATCCCCGGTGCCCCTTGTCCGAGGTCGGATCCTCCGGCGCCATGTGCACGGGTTCGTTGTCCTTTTCTCCCATGTCATGGCCCTTGAGCCGCAGAATGTCCTTGAACAGCTCCGAGATCGTCTGCAGCAACATCAGGAAGATGCCGACGACCATGATCGTCTTGATCGGCCAGATATACGGCCTCCAGGCCGAGGATGACCGCTCGCCGCCATAGTCCAGCGAGTACATCAGGCTGTCCCAGCCGCCCCAGAGCAGGAAACAGAGATACACGATCAGGAAGAACACCGTGATCACATCGACCTGGCTCTTCTTGCGGTCGTCCCATTCGCCGTAAAGCAGGTCCATCCGGACATTGGCGCCCATCTGCATCGCGTAGGGGCCGCCGAGGATGTAATAGGCGACCATCGCGAATTGCGCCATTTCCAGCGTCCAGAGCGACGGCACGAAGAATGTCTTCGAGACCGAGGAATAGAACAGAATCCCCATCATCACGAAGATCCCGTACATCACCACCCGGCCCAGCATCCGGTTGCCTCGATCCACGACGCGGACATATGCCTTCATCGCTCCGGTCACGGAAGCGCCGCTCCCGCCGGGCGCCAAGCCACGAAAAAGGCCCGGAGCGCCCGGGCCTCGAATCCGCTTTCCCTGATTGCCGTTGCACAGTCCACGACGGGATCAGATCGGCACTCGAAGGCACTGTCAAGCGCCTACCCCCGCAGCGTGGCTCCCGGCCCGGCTTGGGGCTGCGAAACGATCTCCGGATGCCCGGCTTTTCGTCGAATTCCGGCGCGCTGCACCCGCTTTCGGCGGAAACCGTCTCGCGGATACATGCCGTGGCAGGAGGCCTGGAGGAAAGGTAAACACGCCGGTAACCAGTCTTACCGCACGCGTCTCCCCGGTGCCGCCCAAGTCCCGGAAACCGATCCATCCACCGACGCGATACCGACGTAATACCGACGTGATACCGACGTCGCGTTTTCGCCCCAAACCCCCGCATTTCAAGGCGTTTACGAATGTATCCGTTGCCCGCAACAGCCATCGCGCGCACCCACCGTTAACCGCGCCGGATGCTAGCCCTGGAAATCGGTGATGACGGCGACACCCGGCGCCATTGGACCGTCGAAGGCGGCCAGTTCGCGGCCCGTTTCCGACAACCGCACCTCGCGCGCCACGATTGGCGACAGGTCCACATGGCCTCCGGCGATCAGGCTCAGAAGCGATGGATAACGATGCGCAGGCATCCCGCGTGTTCCGAAAACTGCCAAGTTTTTCATGTAGATCTGGAAAAGGTCAATCGCCTGCACCGCGTGCTTTCCGACCGGCAAGCCTACCTGCACATGCCGCCCCAGGGGGCCGAGACACGCCAGGCTCGCCGCCACCGTCTCGGGAATGCCCAGCGCCTCGATCGAGACATGCGCACCGCCCCCCGTCAGCTCCCGCACCGCCTCGCCCGCGCGGCCATCGCGGGCGTCCACCGCGTGATCGGCACCCATCGCACGCGCATGTTCCAGCTTCTCCGGCACCACGTCGGTAACAACGACCCGCGCCCCCAGCGCCCGCCCCAAGAGCAGCGCCGCCAACCCGATCCCGCCGGTGCCATGCACCGCAAGCCATTCACCCGGCTGGATTTTTGCCCGCCCCGTCAAGGCGTGCCAGGCCGTCGTCACCCGGCAGCCAAGCGCCGCGGCCAGCACCGGCGACATCGCCTCGGGCAGCGCGCAAAGGTTGTGATCCCGCGGCACCGCGACATACTCGGCAAAGGCGCCCTGCGCCGAGAACCCGGTCACGATCTGATCGGTGCAGGTATTGCTCTCGCCCGACCGGCACTGCTGGCACGACCCGCAAGACAACAGGAACGGCGCAATCACCCGGTCCCCCACGGCGAACCGCGCCAATGGTCCCGCGGCCACCACCTCGCCGCAATACTCGTGGCCGCCGATATGCCCCGGCTTCACCAGGGGATGCTCGCCCACCCAGCCATGCCAGTCCGAGCGACATACGCCGCAGGCGAGCACACGAACCACAACCCCGTCCTCGGGGCAGTCCGGCTCGGCCACGTCCTCGATGGAAAGGTCCTGCCGGTATGCCCGCAGAACCGCCGCACGCATCAGACCAGTTCCACGTCGTAGCGCTCGATGACGGTATTGGCGAGCAAGGCCTCGCACATCCGCGTCACCTCCGCCTCGGCCTTCTCAGGGTCGGTCTCGGCAAGTTCCAGCTCGATCACCTTGCCCTGCCGGACACTCTCGACACCGGCAAAACCCAGCGAGCCCAGCGCATGACGCACCGCCTCGCCCTGCGGATCCAGAACCCCGGTCTTCAGCATGATATGAACGCGCGCTTTCATGGACAGCTCCCTGGATATTTGCGCCGGGTATCCATGATCCTCAAGCGCTTGTCCATTATCGGCCCGAAAATATCCTGGGGTGGTCTGGAGGGGTGAAACCCCTCCAGCGGCGCGACGCCCGCCGGGCGGCGCAACGCATCAGTTGATCAAAGTCGGCTTCGTCGCATGGGTCACGTTGGAGGGCAGCACGCCCAACCGCCGTGCCACCTCGGTGTAGGCATCCGCCAGGTTGCCAAGGTCGCGCCGGAACACGTCCTTGTCCAGCTTCTGGCCGGTCTCCATGTCCCACAGCCGGCAACTGTCCGGGCTGATCTCGTCGGCCACCACCAGCCGCTGGAAATCTCCGTCCCAGATACGCCCGATCTCGATCTTGAAATCAACCAGCTTGATGCCGACTGCCATCATGCAGCCGGAGAGAAAGTCGTTGACCCGCAGCGCCAGCGCAACCATGTCGTCCAGGTCCTGCTGGCTGGCCCAGCCGAAGGCGATGATGTGCTCTTCCGAGACCAGAGGATCACCCAGCGCGTCATCCTTGAGACAGAATTCCACGATCGGACGCGGCAGGATGGTGCCTTCCTCAAGGCCAAGCCGCTGCGACATCGTCCCAGCCGCGAAGTTGCGCACGATGACTTCCAGCGGAATGATCTCGACCTGCCGGATCAATTGCTCGCGCATGTTGATCCGCTTGATGAAATGCGTCGGAACACCGATCTGCGCCAGGCCCTTCATGAAGAACTCCGAGAGCCGGTTGTTCAGCACACCCTTGCCCTCGATTGTCGCCTTCTTCTGCGCGTTGAAGGCCGTGGCATCGTCCTTGAAATACTGCACGAACGTGCCCGGTTCGGGACCTTCGTACAAAATCTTCGCCTTGCCTTCGTAAACTTTCTTGCGCCGCGCCATCGGGGACCTCGAAAATGAAGATGCGCGCAAGACACTCCCTGCGCGCGTTACCCGCGTTTCCTTAGAGCAAACGGACCGATCCGGCAAGCAAGCATAGGGGTTGAAGGTGCCGCCGCGGGGGGGCATATGTGGCCCGGAATACAAAATCCTGACCGGGAGAGCCTTGCGATGAGCACCTTCGACGATCGTGAAAACGCCTTCGAGAACAAGTTTGCCCATGATGCGGAGATGCAGTTCAAGGCCGAGGCGCGGCGAAACAAGCTGCTCGGTCTCTGGGCGGCCGAACTGCTCGGCAAGTCCGGGGACGACGCGGAAGCCTATGCCAGAGAAGTGGTGAAGTCGGATTTCGCCGAAGCCGGCGAGGAGGACGTCTACCGCAAGGTCGCTGGCGA
>JAJDOD010000116.1 GCA_022340315.1 Silicimonas sp.
TCGCCGGGCCGATCACGCTGGGGCTGCCGCCCAACGCCCGGAAGGCACGCGCGACATGTCGCCGCTCGACACCGGGAATGTCCGAACCGATCAGCACGCTCGGCCCTGTGGTCATGGCCAGGACCCGCGCCATGCGCTGCCCCAGATCGCCGTTCCCCTGCGGGATGCGGCGCAGGCGAACCGGCCAGCACCGGCTGGCCATACCCTCGAAATCAGGCGTGACGGCAAGCGCCAGATCCCAACGCGGATCCTGCAGACGCCGCAGCAACGCCCGAACCTGCCGCCGGTACCACCATGCCGCTTCCGCCATGCCAATGGACCGCCCCAGCCGCGTCTTGACACGGCCTGGCCGAGGTTCCTTGACCATGACGATCAACGTCGGGCGCCTCACAGCTCCATCTTCATGTCGCGGTGGGGAATGCCTGCATCCATGAACTCGGGTCCATAGGGTTCGTAGCCAAGCGCCTCGTAAAACGTCAATGCATGGGTCTGCGCAGCAAGCCGCGCCTCGCGCAAACCCTCGTCGCGCAAGACATCCGCCGCCGCCCGCATGATCGCCTTGCCAAGACCCAGGCCGCGCACCGCATCCAGCACCGCGACCCTCCCGATCTTGCCATAGCCATCACCGACGACAATGCGCGCTGTTCCCACCGGCTGGCCCTCGTGAAGCGCGATCAGGTGTATGGCGTCGCTGTCCAGTTCGTCCCGCTCGATGTTTTCAGGCACGTTCTGCCCGATGATGAACACGACGCGCCGGATCTCAAGCACCGCCTCCATGTCCTCCGGACCGGCCCTGCGGATCATGCGAAATAACTCTCGAGAATACGTCGATACACCATCTTCAACCTGCGAATATCGTCCACCGACACGCGCTCATCCACCTGGTGCATGGTCTTGCCGACCAGGCCGAACTCGACCACCGGACAATGATCCTTCACGAAACGCGCGTCCGAAGTGCCTCCGGAAGTCGACAGCTCCGGAACCATCCCGGTCTCGGCCTCTATTGCCGCTGAAACGAGGTCCGAGAGCGGCCCCGGCGGCGTCAGGAAGCTCTCGCCCGAGATCTTGAAACGACTTGCGAAGTCGATGCCGGTTTCGCTGGCGATTTTCTCCACCTCCTCTTCCAGCCATTGCGTCAGGCTGGCGCCAGAGTGTCCGTCATTGAAGCGGATGTTGATTGCGGCGCTGCACGAGGCCGGAATAACGTTGGTCGCCGTGTTGCCGGTGTCAAAGGTCGTGACCGCCAGCGTCGAAGCATCGAAATGCTCGGTCCCACGGTCCAATTCGGCAGACGCCAGCCGGTCGATCAGTCGCGCCATCGCGGGAACCGGATTCTTCGCGCGGTGCGGATAGGCCGAATGCCCCTGCACGCCTGTCGCGGTGAACCAGGCAGTCATCGAGCCGCGCCGACCGATCTTGATCGCCTCGCCAAGTTTCGCAGGGCTCGTCGGCTCACCAACAACGCAGACCGACATGGCCTCACCGTGAGAACTCATCCAATCGAGAATGGCGGTCGTGCCGTCGGTCGCATCGGCCTCCTCGTCGCCGGTCACGGTGATCACGATGGCGCCTTCTGGAGGCGCGTCCGCCACCAGGTCGACGGCAGCAGCAACAAAGGCCGCCACACCGCTCTTCATGTCCGTCGCTCCTCGCCCATAGAGCCAGCCATCGACGATCTCCGCACCGAATGGCGGTTGCGTCCAGGCGGCTTCGTCGCCCACCGGCACGACGTCCGTATGCCCGTTGAAGCCGAACGTCTTCGGATGACCCTTGTCGCCCCATCGCGCGACGAGATTGGAGATTCCGCCCCGATCCGCCCGGAAGCACTCGAAACCGGCTTCAGTAAGAAGCGCTTCCAGAAGCGAAATCGCGCCTCCTTCCTCGGGCGTGACGGAGGGACAGCGCACCAGATGGGCGGTCAGGTCTACTGGATCACAACTCATGCCTTTGGCTAACCTGTGGCCCGGTACACCGCAATCCACTTCCTCGAGCCGGAGCTACGCAAGTCCGGTCCTGCCCTTGGTCCGCCTGTGGCACGAATATCACCTCGGCAATCTGCGGGAACACCGATTCTTTCCGGAATGGTCGAGTTAGTTCATTGTTCCCCATAGATAAACCCGAGGCAGGGTCACAGGGTGCGGGACGGAGAAAACTTCGGCCGCACGGCATGTTGCGAAGACGATCGGCTGCGGGCACCCCGCGCCGTGGCCTGCCCCGATTTCGGCACGAGGCAGGCATGGCAGAACTGACATACGATACCACGGCCTCCGCGCTTCAGATGGCGCAGTTGATCTTCGGTGATGCAGTGACGGTCACGGGAGCCACCTACACAGGCGATCCGGACGCATCCGCGATCTATTCGGACGGCGACTCGATCTCACCGGGCGTTACGCCCAGCGACAGTGGCGTAATCCTTTCCACCGGCGAAGCGCAGGCATTCACGCGAAATGGCGGCAACCCCAATACCAATCAGAATACCAACACGACCACTCCCAGCAGCGGTCCCAACGGCGATCCGGATTTCGATGCGATTGCAGGGCTCGAGACATACGATGCCTCGTATCTCGAAGTCTCTTTCATCCCTGACGAGGGCGTAGAGTTCATCACGCTCGAGTTCGTGTTCTCATCCGAGGAGTACCCCGAGTTTGCCGGGTCCATCTACAACGACATGGTCGGCGTGTGGATTGACGGTGAAAACGTCCCGCTCGCCGCCGGCTCCGGCCTGGCAAGCGTCGGAAACATCAACGATTCCGGAGGCGTCAATCTTTTCCAAAGCAACACGAACGACGAATTCAACACTGAGATGGATGGTTTTACCATTTCGCTTTCGTTCGTAATCCCGGTCACGCCCGGCGAAGAGCAGACCTTGAAGATCGGTGTCGCAGACGTCTCGGACAACCAGTACGATTCCAACCTGCTGATCGCCGCGAACAGCGTCCAGGGAGAGCTCATCGCGACCACGGATGAGTACCTGCTGCGCCCCGGAGACGAACGCATCGCAGATGTTCTCGCCAACGACATCAACCTGACCGGCGGTGCGGCCTTCATTACCCATATCAATGGACAAGCAGTCACACCCGGCGACAGCGTTACCCTGACAACCGGACAGACGGTAACGCTGAACGCCGATGGCACGCTCAGCCTCGTCGGAAACGAAGCCTCCGAAGACGTCGCGTTCACCTACGAAATCGGCACAACGACCGGCGACAGCGCCGTTGGCTTTGTCATCATCGACACCGTTCCATGCTTCGTGGCCGAAACCTTGATCCGCGCCGAGAAAGGGAACATTCCCGTCGAGCACCTGAAAATCGGCGACCGCCTTTTCACGCGGGACGACGGCTTGCAGACTTTGCGTTGGATAGGGCGGCGACGGCTCCCCGCCGAGGGCAAGATGGCCCCCGTCCGAATCTCCGCAGAAACCTTCGGCTCACACGACGATTTGCTGGTCTCCCCTCTCCACCGAATTCTGATTCAGAACCCACACGCCGAACTTCTCTACGGGTCAAGCGAAGTGCTCGTCATGGCGAAAGACCTGATCGACGGGCGTAACGTGCGGCAGGTTTCAGGTGGGTATGTCGAGTACTTTCACCTCCTCTTCGACCGACACCAGGTGGTTTGGTCGAATGGCCTGGCCAGCGAAAGCTTCCTGCCGGGTCCGCAAACAATCGGGAGTTTCGAGGCCGACATGGTGGCAGAGATTCGCGCGATCTTTCCCGATCTCGATCCCGAGAGCGGTGCCGGATACGGGCCAACCGCCCGTCCCGCACTGAGGCGCTACGAGGCACGCCTGCTGGTTGCCTGAGCGTTAGAGCCCCAACATTGCGACCGCGCCCGGCAGTTCCTCTGGGTGCGATACCGTCGTGGTCGCGTGCCGCCATTCCTCTTCGTTGCCATAACCCCAGCGCACCGCGATCGAGGGCATCCCGACCGATTGCGCTGCGGCGAAGTCATGGTGCCGGTCACCGACCATGACCGAGCTTGCGGCATCCTCGCCGGTTCGCTCCAGAGCATAGGCAAGCAGATCGCCCTTCCAGTTTCGCGTGCCATCCAGTTCCGGCCCGAATTCCGCACTCAAGAACCCAGACAGACCGAAATGCGCAGTTATCTTGGTCGCGGCCACGTGCGGCTTGGCGGTGGCCAGGTAAAGCTTGTGTCCCGCCGCATCCAGTTCTTCGATCATCGGGAACACGCCGTCATATACCTCGGCGTCGAACATCCCGCCCATTTCGTAGATCTCGCGATAGGCGTCGATGACCTCCTGCGGGTCACGCATTCCAATCTGTTTGAAACTGTCCGCGAAAGGCGGTCCAATCATCCAGGTCAGATCCTGCGCAACCAGGTCATGCCGCCCGACGGTGGCCAGCGCCTCCTTCAGCGACGACAGAATTCCGGGACGCGAATCCATAAGCGTTCCATCGAGATCTAGGAATATCGCGCTCAAGCGTCCCCCTCCTTCAAGACAGTGGTTTCGGCGACGATCACGGCGTTGTCATCCAGGGCACGCCGCATCAGCGCCCGGTCTTCGTCTCCGATCTCGTGCCCTTCCTCCTCGCGCTCCCGCAAGGTGCCGTAGCTCGTCACGTCGAGGGGAACAAGGTCGGCGGATTTCAGCACCGCGACGGTCTCGCGAACCGCTTCACCTTCGTCTCGACCCGAAGAATAGCAGAGGAGCGCCGCCCCGATCGCGTCCGGAGGCAGACCGTCGCCAGGTCCGCGGCCGGTCTGAACCAGTAGGGTATAGACTTCGGTTTCCCTGTTCTTCGCCATGTCCGCGGCCTAGGCCGTTCTAGGAACAATGTCCATGTGCAAGCTAGTACCAGGGAATCAACGGGGCCGTTTCGGGCATCTCGGGAGACATCGATTCAGGCCGTTCATATAAAAGGCGGAAACCGGCACGCGCCGTCCAGTCCATGCCGCTCTTGGGCGCCTGCTTCCAGAGGCGACCGGCCAGCTCCGAGTTGGTTTCCTCTCGAATGGCATTCAATAGAACCTGATCGCCCCCCGCCTCCAGCATTCGAATGACATCATCGGGCTGCCGCGTCAGGCACTCCTCAGCCCGCGGAGCTTCGTGCAGCTTCACCACACCTTGCCGTTCGGCGGTGCGGAACCCGTTCATCAGGGCAGCCCTTACAGGCGGATCCGCCAGGCAGTAGTGATCGCGAAAGGCATCGTAGTTCCAGTAGAGATCATCGGTTCCACCGCCCATCTGAATTCGATCCAGCAAAAGGATCGCGGTTCCAACGATGAAGCTGTTGAAATCGTCATCCGGCATCGCCGCAGCCTGCAGCACTGTCGAATATACGCGTGAGCCGTCATCTGCGAAGACGCCGCCCACCGACACTACGGCCTGAAGCGCCGCGCGGTCGGCTCCGTGCCGACCGAGACGCTCCACCGCATCGCGATGAAAGTGCACCACGTCTTGCAGGTCAGAAACGGCCTGCCGTGTGCGGAAAACATCCGCGGAACTCGTAAACATCCATAAAAATTAGCCTAAACAAATGGCCAAATGGCGGCACCTCGGAGACGGAAGCAGGAAAAACCTGAGACAAGTATCGCCCGTGCCATTTTGGGCACATGGGTGCCGCGCAAAGGCACCTAACGGATTAGTCCCGCAACAGTTCGTTGATGCCTGTCTTGGAGCGTGTCCGTTCATCGACCCGCTTCACGATTACCGCGCAATAGAGGTGCACGCCGCCCGTGGATGGCATCGACCCAGCGACGACCACCGAATAGGGCGGCACCTCGCCATACATGACCTCACCGCTTTCGCGATCGACAATCTTGGTCGACTGACCGATGAACACGCCCATGCCCAGGACAGACCCCTCGCGCACGATGACACCTTCGACGACCTCGGAGCGCGCGCCGATGAAGCAATTGTCCTCGATGATCGTTGGCCCCGCCTGCATCGGCTCAAGCACGCCGCCGATCCCGACACCGCCTGACAGGTGGACGTTCTTGCCGATCTGCGCGCACGACCCGACCGTGGCCCAGGTATCCACCATCGTGCCGCTGTCGACGTAGGCGCCGAGATTCACGAAGGACGGCATCAGCACCACGCCCGGCGCGATATAGGCCGAGCGGCGGACGATACAGTTCGGAACCGCACGAAAGCCAGCCGCCTTCCACTGATCGTCGTCCCAGTCCTTCCACTTGCTGTCGACCTTGTCCCACCAGGCCCCGCCCTGGGGGCTACCGGACTGCTGCTCCATATCCTTCAGCCGGAAGCCAAGCAGAACCGCCTTCTTCGCCCACTGGTTCACATGCCAGTCGCCTGCCTCACCGCGCTCCGCAACGCGCAGCGTACCGCCGTCGAGCGCGTTCAGCGTTTCCTCGATCGCCTCGCGGGTCTCGCCTCCGGTCGCCGGAGTGATCTGATCCCGGGCGTCCCAGGCCGCTTCGATTGCCGTTTCAAGCTGAGCGTTTGACATGCGCCATCCTTCCGTTTCGTCGGCAGGGGACTTAGCGCGAGGTCGGCCCGAGGGCAATCGCTCCTAAGCGCGTTCGACAAGACCCGGCGCAGGCCGCAATTCACCCACGACCTGCCGGTTTCTGTTTTCGATCGGCCCGGCAAGATATGGTGCCAGAAGCGGATCGCTCGCATCTGCGACCCCCAGCCGGACCAGGATAGCCGCCATTGCGGCCTCGGCGCCGCGGGTCGCGCCGTCCTCGATCTTCAGCGCCACACCCAATTTCAAGCCGGGGAGGATCGCAATGTAGAACCCCTCGGCCCCGGTCTTGACCGCTGCGCCGCCCCTCGCCGCCTGCATCATCGCGGCGCAGGCGCGCCCCTTTCCGGACACCAGTTCCGGGTGCGCCATCATGGCGTCGCGCAGTGCCGACATGGCGCGGTCGCGCGCGCCCGAAG
Organism: Silicimonas sp.; assembly: GCA_022340315.1. Lineage (GTDB taxonomy): Bacteria > Pseudomonadota > Alphaproteobacteria > Rhodobacterales > Rhodobacteraceae > JAJDOD01. The sequence continues at coordinate 6,869 of JAJDOD010000116.1, forward strand.
CCTGCCCGGCCACCGCAAAGGCCGCCATGCCCCGCGCCATGCCCGCAAGGCTCACCGCGAAGTTCGGGGCCGAACAGCCGTCGATGCCGAAACCGGCGCTCTGCTCGTCGCAAACCTCCTCCATCGCCGTTCTGACCGCCCGCTGAACCGGATGTTCCGGATCCACGTAGTCGGGCGAAGCATTCAGATGACGCGTGAGCGTCAGAAAGCCGGCATGCTTGCCGGAGCAATTGTTGTGAACCCTCGTCGGCGCAACACCCTCACGGATCATCGCCTCGAACAACGCCTCGTCCTGCGATGGCTGCGGACCGCAGCACAGCGCGTGTTCGTCCAATCCGAGATCCGCAAGCCAGGCATTGACGAGGTCCACATGCCGTTGCTCACCGCTATGCGACGCGCAGGCCAGCGCAAGCTGACGGGTATCCAGATGCGCGCCCGCGCCACTTTCCAGAAGCGGCAGCGCCTGCAGCATCTTTGCCGACGACCTCGGAAGCACGACCTTGGACGGATCGCCCCAGGCCTCGACGATTTCACCGTCGGCCCGCGTGATGACGGCATGCCCGAAGTGCCGCGATTCCACGAACGGCCCCCTCGTCACCTCTGCGAGCGCCACGCTCTCCAGCATCCAGATCCCTCGCAAATCAAGATGGCAATTTTCTGCCGCAGGGGCTTCCCTCTCTCTGCCCAGTTACGTTATTCGTTCCACCAAGAACAACAACAATCTAACCGTTGGGCCGCGCCAACCCGGCGCCAGAGCGACGAGCAGGCAAAGGCATGGACATGACTGGACGGATCGTTACCGCACTTACGACAGCACTGATCGCAACCACCACGCCAGCACTGGCGCAGGACGAATCCAACCGCGTCGCCGCGGAAACCGACTGGGCGGTGTTCCAGGGCAGCGAACCCAAGGAGTGCTGGGCAGTGACCGCGCCGAAGGAGACCGTCAATACCCGTGACGGCAACGTGGTTTCGGTCCGGCGCGGGGACATTCTGCTTTTTGTCACCTACCGGCCCGAACAGAACATCTCGGGCGAAGTCAGCTTTACCGGCGGCTACCCGTTCGCGGACGGCTCGACCGCCACGCTCGAGATCGCCGGCACGACCTTCGAGCTGTTCACCGAAGGCGAATACGCCTGGCCCGCCACTCCGGCCGACGATCAGAAGATCGTCACGGCCATCAAGCGCGGAGCGGATGCCGTGGTCACGGCACGTTCGTCGCGGGGCACCCAGACCAAGGACACGTTCTCGCTTCTCGGCGCGACCTCGATGATCGAAGAGGCCGAGAAACTCTGCGCCGGCTGATCCGGGCGGATTTTCTTTGGCATCCGGGCGCGGATCGCCTATATCGCCCATCTGATCCATCATGGTGAGCGAAATGAGTGCCGACGCACCGATCACGCAGGACGTTCTGACGATCCCCCGCAAGGATGCGGCCACAGACGGTCGCGTGAACCTTGTCGGCTTGACGCGCGATGGTCTGCGCGAGGCGCTTGTCGCCATCGGCACGCCCGAAAAGCAGGCACGGATGCGGGTCAATCAGATCTGGCAGTGGGTCTATCACTGGGGCGTGCGCGATTTCGAGGCGATGACCAATCTTGCCAAGGCCTATCGCGCCACCCTGGCCGAGAATTTCAGGATCGAATTGCCCGAAGTTGTCAGCCGCCAGGTCAGCGACGACGGGACGCGAAAGTACCTGGTCCGGATCGCGGGAGGGCACGAGGTCGAGACGGTCTATATCCCCGAGGAAGATCGCGGCACGCTTTGCATCTCGTCCCAGGTCGGCTGCACGCTGACCTGCTCGTTCTGCCACACCGGCACGCAGAAACTGGTGCGCAACCTGACCGCCGGCGAGATCGTCGGCCAGATCATGCTGGCGCGCGACGATCTCGGCGAATGGCCGGAACCGGGCGTCGGCTCGGGCGAGGCGGGGCCGCGGCTTCTGTCGAATATCGTGCTGATGGGCATGGGCGAGCCGCTCTACAATTTCGAAGCCGTTCGCGACGCGATGAAGATCGCGATGGACGGCGAAGGAATAGCGCTGTCGCGCCGCCGGATCACGCTTTCCACCAGCGGCGTCGTGCCCGAGATCGCGCGCACGGCCGAGGAGATCGGCTGCATGCTGGCGGTCAGCTTCCACGCGACCACCGACGAGGTACGCAACAAGCTTGTGCCGATCAACAAGCGCTGGCCGATCGCCGAGTTGCTGGAGGCGCTGAAAGCCTATCCGAAGCTCTCGAACTCCGAGCGGATCACGTTTGAATACGTGATGCTGAAAGGCGTCAACGACAGCGACGAGGACGCGCGCCGCCTGGTGCAACTCATCAAGGGCATTCCGGCGAAGATCAACCTGATCCCGTTCAACGAATGGCCTGGCGCGCCCTACGAGCGCTCGGACTGGCCGCGGATCAAGGCCTTTGCCGATATCATCTACAAGGCCGGATACGCCTCGCCGATCCGCACGCCGCGCGGCGAAGACATCATGGCCGCCTGCGGGCAGCTCAAATCCGCGACCGAGCGGGCGCGCAAGAGCCGCAAGGAAATCGAGGCCGAGACCGGACTTTAGCCGACCCGGCTCAGGATCCAGAGCAGGACCACCGCACCGACCGTCGCCAGGATGAGCGAGCCGACAAGCCCGGTCGCCGCAAGTCCAACAGCGTTGCCGATAAACCCGCCGATCAGTGCGCCGATAACACCGACGAGCAGGTTTCCAAGCATCCCGCGCCGGCTCTTCATGATTTGGCCTGCCAGCCAGCCAGCCGCGAGACCGATGATCAGAAACAGTACAAGGCCCATCGTTCCGCCACTCCCAGGATGTCAGGACACCTTTCAGTTCTGAACCCAAGCACGCCGAGCGTCAACGCTCCGGGCTGTCGCGGCGCGTGGTCGGCAGATGCCAGTTCTCGATCAGGTCGATCGCCTCCTCGGCCGTCTCGACGAAGCGGAAGAGATCAAGATCCTGGGGAGAAATGGTGCCCGCATCGCTAAGGGCATCCCAGTCAATGATCTTTTGCCAGAAGTCCTTGCCAAAGAGCAGCATCGGCACGCGCCGCATCCGCCCGGTCTGGATCAGCGTCAGGGTCTCGAACAACTCGTCAAGCGTGCCGAACCCGCCGGGAAAAATCGCGACTGCGGCGGCGCGCATCAGGAAATGCATCTTGCGGATGGCAAAATAGTGAAAGTTGAACGCCAGATCCGGAGTGACGAAGGCATTGGGCGCCTGCTCGTGCGGAAGTACGATGTTCAGACCCATCGACACGCCGCCTGCTTCGTCCGCCCCCCGGTTACCGGCCTCCATCACGCCCGGCCCGCCACCAGTGACAATCACGTTCTCGCGCTGACCATCGGAGTTGCGGGTGGATTCTTCGGTCACCATGCGGGCGAACTTGCGCGCCTCCTCGTAGAACCGGCTGAGATCGGCCAGCGTCTCGGTCCGTGCGGAAGCCTTGTTATCCGGGCTCGGAATCCGCGCACCGCCGAACAGCACGATCGTCGAAGCGATGCCGTATTCCTCCATCAGCATCTCGGGCTTCAGAAGTTCCAGCTGCAACCGGACCGGACGCAACTCGTCGCGGCACAGAAAGTCGGGGTCCGCGAATGCGAGGCGATAGGACGGTGAACGCGTCTGGGGCGTATCCGGAATATCTCGCGCCGTTTCGATATCCTGGTGTGCATCGCGGAACGGGCGGTTCTTTTCGTCTTTCATGGGCTTTCTCCCGTCGGCATCGGACCTGCATGGCAGGAGTGCGCCAGACGCGCAATGCGCTCAATCCGATTATTCCGGATCGTCGCCCAGCCGTCGCAAGGATTTGACCTCGGACCGCCGCCGCTTCTCTGCAAGCCGCTTGCGCTTCTGACTGGCCGAGACCTTGGTCTTTATGCGCGGCTTTGGCTTGACGCTGGCACGGAGGATCATGTCAGCGAGACGCTCACGCGCAATCTCGCGGTTGCGCGCCTGGCTGCGCGCCTCGGACACCTGCACGACCAACGCTCCATCCTTCGTCCAGCGCCGCCCGGCGATGCGCTTGAGACGCCGCTTGACCGGCTCGGGCAGGTTGGGCGACCGCTCGGCCTCGAACCTGAGTTCGACCGCCGTCGCGACCTTGTTCACGTTCTGCCCGCCAGGTCCGCTCGAGCGTACGAACTGCTCAGTCAACTCCCAGTCTTCGATGGTTATCTCGGGCGTAATCCGCATACCGACTTTTGGCCCGGCGCGGTATGTGTTGGCAACCAACTCTGAAAACACTCGGCCACCGACAGCGTGGCGGCAAACGAGGAGGAAACATACGGCAGGCGGCCTAGCCGGTCTCAACCGTCACGGCGTCATCTCTGCCCGCCGCCGCCTTCAATGCATCAACCACCGCGATATTCCGCAACCCGTCCCGCGCGCTCACAAGAGGCGCGCTTTCCTTGGCGATCACATCAAGGAAATGCAGCAGCTGGGCCTCAACCGGATCACGTGCCTCAACCTCGATCCTCTCGCGGTCCATCGGCGACCACCAACTCTGTTCCCCGGCATGGCTCCAGACCGTCAGATCCGGCAAGGACAGCGACCCGCCCGTGCCGGCCAGAAGGTAGCAGGACTGGTCGCATTTCGGGTAAACCGGGTTCTCGCCCGACGTCATCTCCCAACTCCACGGTGCCGAGACGGTATCGCAGATGGACACCGTGCCGAGAGCGCCGCTGGCAAAGGTCAGGACAGCCGCAGCCGTATCTTCCACATCGAAACCGCGGACCGCGCTGCTCTCGACCGCTTTCACCGACCGCACCGGACCGCAGAGATGCTGCAGCAGATCGACGTCGTGGATAAGGTTGATATAACTCGGCCCTGCCCCTGCCTGCCTCCGCCACGCGGCCTGGAAGTAGTCGGCCGGCTTGTGAAGCCAGAAAAGCGCGTTTGCCGCCACCAACCGCCCAAGCCGCCCGCTCTCGATCACCGACTTCGCCGCCTTGATGACCTCAGAGTGTCGCCTGTGATGCCCCACCAGAAGCGGAACACCGGTCGCCTCGGAAAGCTCCACCAAACGGCGGGCGGCGTCCGCCGTATCTGCCAGCGGCTTCTCGACAAGGACCGGAATTTCTGCCTCGAGACACACTGCTCCATGTTCGAGGTGCAGGGTATTGGGCGACGCGACGATCACGCCATCTGGATGCACCACCTCAAGGCAATCTTCGAGAGCCCCGAAAAACGGCACGTGCAGCTCTCCCGCCAATGCTTGAGCGGCAGGCGACGGATCGACGATGGCAGCCAGTTGCGCATGAGACTGGACCAGGGCGATATGCGTCCGCCCGATAAGCCCGGCCCCGACAACCACGATTTTCAACTGGCTCCCTGCCATGTCCTGCAGCCCCCCGTCCCGATCGCGCAAAGCCGCCGCACAATGGGCCCCGGTGCCCGGATGTCAAGAACCGGTGCACGGCACCCTATCGACGGGGCTCGGAGTCACTAGGCATGAAGAAAGTTGTGGCGCGCTGGGGAGGATTCGAACCCCCGACCCCTTGATTCGTAGTCAAGTACTCTATCCAGCTGAGCTACCAGCGCGCGGGCAGACGGGAGATAGCGGGCAAGGTCTCCTATTGCAAGGCGGTTTTTCCGTCACCGGCAAATGCATCGCATCAGGCGCTTCATTCCGCCGCTTGTTCCTGGCCTATCACCGTTTTCGGCAGCTGGATCGAGAAAACCGTTCCGTCCGCGCCAGTCTCCTTCAGGGTCAGCGCACCGCCGTGACCGCGAACAAGCTCGGCGGCGATTACAAGGCCAAGTCCGGCGCCGCCCTTGCTGGCAGCCCCCTGGAAAGGTTTGAATAAATATTCCTTCGCCCGCTGCGGAAGTCCAGGCCCGGTGTCCGCCACTTCAATCCACCATTCACGGTCGCTCTCGCCCGCCGTAATCGTCACCTCGCCCGGCTGGCGCGAAGCCGAGATCGCCTGCCGCGCATTCCGCACGAGGTTGGAAAGCACGCGGTAGATCTGCTCGGCGTCACCCCGGATCATCATGCCAGGCGGAACATCGCAATCGAACCGAACCGGTTCGCTGCCCACCGCCAACTGCTCGCCGTCGATGACATCCTGCGCAATCGACGCAAGCGGGATCAGTGCAAGCGCCGGTGGCGGCTCCTCGGCCTTGCCGAACGCAAGCGTGCGCTCGCACAGGTTCACCGCGCGCCCGATCGAATTCATCAACTTGGGTGCCATCCGGGCCACGACCGGGTCATCGCTGCGCTCGATCCGGTCGGCGAATAGCTGGGCGGTGGTCAGGATGTTCCTCAGATCATGACTGATCTTGGCCACCGCACTTCCCAATGCCGCCAGCCGTTCCCGCTGTTTCAGCAGCGAGGTCAGGTCGCTCTGCATCGACTTCAGCGCCTGTTCGGCCTCGGCCAATTCCCGAACCTTGGCACTGGGCGAAATGATGCGGCGCGCATCGTCGGGTGCGGCGGCATAGGACTTCATGGCCGAGACCACACCCTTGATTGGACGCACGAGGAAGTAACGGACGGCAAAAAAGAGCAGCGTCGCGGTGAAGATCGAGATGACTGCCGATAGGACCAGGATGCGGATGCCGTAGTCCAGCATTGCGGCCCGCAGGGGCTCGGTCGGCATGGTGATCTCGATCAGCAATCCCGCGTCCTGCGCCGGTGTCCCGATGACGCGGACAACTTCCGCGTTCGGGTTCAGCATCCGCTTCAGGGCATCCGCAATAAGCGTGCCAGCGGACGGATCGCGCAAATCGAATGTTTCTTCAACCGGGCGCGGCATGTCTGACGACAGCACAAGCTGACGAACCTCGTCACGCCGCAGGACCACGTTGAAGACCCCCGCGTTCTTGAGAAGCTCGTACTCCAGTTCGGGCTCGATCATGTCGTCGGCCAGAAGCGACAGCGAGGCGATCTGCGCGCGTTCCAGGCGATTTATCATGTAGTCCTGCCGGAAGCGCGCGATCGAGGGCACGAAGATGAACACTTCGGCCAGCATCACGAAGAGGATCGTGAGTACCAGGAAGCGGCCGGATAGTGTGTTCGTGAACATGGGTCCTCTTAAGGAAGAAAGCGCTGCACGAAGCCTACGACCTTCTTCACGTTTGGATTCGCGAAAAGTTTCGGCCCGAAATAGGCGCCCGCCGCGCGCTTGTTGATCTCGCCGAGCGTCGGATAGGGCGCGACCATGTTCGCCACGGCCCCCATCTTCATCTTGTTCGCGATCGCCAGCGCCCACACGCCGATCAGGTCGCCCGCATTTTCACCCACGATCGTCACGCCGATCGGCTTTCCCGCGAAAACCATCACCTTGATGAAGCCTTCGGTATTGCCTGACGCAATGGCCCGGTCGTTGCCGGAATAGTCGAAACGGACCGTGGTGATGGAACCCTTGCCGTGTTTTCGGACTGCCTCGGCCTCCGTCAGCCCGATCTGTGCCAGTTCGGGATCGGTATAGGTGACCCAGGGGACGTGTTCGGTGCGCGCCTTCGATGGCAAACCAAAAAGCATCGAGCGGATCACGACACCTGCATGATAGCCGGCAACATGGGTGAACTGCAGCCCGCCTGCCGCATCGCCCACCGCATAGACCCGCCGGTTGGAAACCGAGCGCATACCGGCGTTCACCTTGACGCCTTGCTTGGTGAAGCCGACCCCTGCCTTGTCGAGATCGAGCTTTCGAAGATTAACCTTCCGGCCCACCGCCACCAGAACGTGGCTACCTTTGAAAGTGCCGTTCGTCGTCTCGATTGTAATGACCTTGCCGCGCTTCGAGATCTGCTTTGCCATCGCACCTTCGACGATCTCAACGCCCTCGGCCCGCAATTTCTCGACGACCACGGCAGCCGCCTCCGGATCGTCTCGGCCCAGCGCCTTGGCACCTTCGATCACAGTTACCTTCGACCCAAGCCGGATGTGTGCCTGCGCCATCTCCATTCCGATTGGCCCGCCGCCGATGATCAGCAGGTGGTCGGGTTTCTCACGCAGATCGAAGATGTTCTCGTTTGTGAAGTGCTCAACCTTCTCGATACCGGGGATCGGCGGAACCAGAGGCGACGACCCCGTGGCGATCACGATACGGCGCGCCTCGATCACGTGCTTGCCCGCCTTCACCTCCCGCTCGTTCAGGAAGCTGCCATAAGCCCGGATGACCCGCACGCCGAGGCTCTCGAAGCGCTTCTGGCTGTCATGCGGCGCAATGGCCGCGATGGCCTTTGCCACGTGTTCCTTGGCGGCCGCATAATCGACCTTCGGCTTGACCGGGGTGACGCCAAAAGGTTCGCCCGTCGTCATGGCATGGGCATGCTTTCCCGCCGCAATCAGGGCTTTTGACGGTACGCATCCAAAATTCAGACAATCGCCGCCCATCTTGCGGCCTTCCAGCAGAACGACGCTCGCCCCCATCTGAACCGCGCCAGCGGCGACCGACAGCCCCCCGGACCCGGCACCGATCACCAGAACATCTGTCTTGATACGCTCCATAAATCAAAGACCTTCCTTGCCGCGAACGGCTTTCAACAGAATCGGCAAGGCGGCAAGCGCGCACAAACCAAGAATAGGCAACAGGATATGCGGCTCGAAGATGATTGCCAAATCCGGCGTTTCGCCACGCGCGAAAACATCGCCCAACCCGGACCCGACCGAGGTGTAGACGACCGCGCCGGGGATGATGCCCAGAAATGTCGAGATCAGGAACCGGTGAAGCGGCACGCCCAGGAAGCTCGGCAGCAGGTTGGCAATGAAAAACGGCACCGCCGGCACAAGCCGGATCAGGAATAGCATCGACCACTGGTTCTCGTCGATCCCGTCCTTGATCTTCTTGATCGTCCCATCCGAAGCTTCAAGCCTCGCACTCATCTTCTCACCGAAGCCCATCCGCGCCGCCATGAAGATGGCCGCTGCCCCGATGGTCGCCCCCATGACGTTGAACAGGGCACCCGGGAATGTCGCGAACAGGAAACCGCCGGTCAGGGTCGCGATGGTCGCGCCTGGAAGCGAAAAGGCCACGATCACCACATAGGCTGCAATAAATCCCAGAACCGTCAGAACGTAATTGGCATCACGAAAGGCGATCAGCGCCTCGCGATTTTCGGCCAGCGCCTGGAAACTCAGGTAGTCGCGCAGCGTGAACGCCCCCACGGCGGCAACCGCGAGGATCACAAGAAGCGGCAGCCGCTTTGCAAGCCCGCCGCTCGCCTGTGTCGGGGTCTCGGTCATATCGGCCATTCCAATCACTTTCTTTTCACCGGGTCCATCGTCCGGCACCAAACATGGCACCCGTTGGCGGCGATTGTCAGGCGCATCACGCGCGAGTGAAGCCAGGTGATCTGGGGCCTGCCTGGCGCCCTGTTTCTGAAATAATTATGCGCCTTCCAACCCTCATTGGACGCAAATATTACAGTTTCCTCCTCCTCGCTCGCTTCGCCGAGGAAACTGATCCGAAGGCGTTGACTTGGCTCTGCGATCCGCTTAGAGACCGGGCTTCGGAAAAGAAGACGCCCGAATCCGGGCAACCTGACGGAGAACGCTCATGTCGACGAAGCGCACATTCCAGCCCTCGAACCTCGTCCGCAAGCGGCGGCACGGGTTCCGCGCACGCATGGCGACGAAAGCGGGCCGCAAGATCCTGAACGCGCGTCGCGTGCGGGGACGCAAGAAGCTCAGCGCCTGACGCGCACGAGCCTGTCGTCTGTGATGGAGCCGCCGCGGGAAACCGTCGGCGGTTTTGTCGTCTAAGCCATGCAATTCCGTGACCTCACCCTCTTGCGCAAACGCGCCGACTTTCTGGCCGCCGCCGCCGCGCGCCGGGTCTCGACCGCTGCATTCACTTTGCAATACCGAAGGCGCGCCGGCGATGAGGCCGAAGGCATTCGCGTCGGGTTCACGTGTTCGAAGAAGGTCGGCAATGCCGTGGCCCGCAACCGCGCCAAGCGACGCCTCAGGGAAATCGCCCGACTGACCTTGCCCGAACATGGGCGTTCGGGCTTCGACTATGTTCTGATCGGTCGCCGCGACAGCACCGCCGCTCGCGAATTCGCGGACCTTCAGCAAGACCTCCGCGACGCGCTCACAAAGGCACATCCTTGAGTCCGGCCGCGCACATCGTCGCGCTTCCGGTACGCGCCTACCGCCTGATCTTCAGCCCCTGGGTCGGCCATAACTGCCGCTACCTGCCCACCTGCTCTGCCTATGCGCTGGAGGCGCTTGAGAAGCACGGAGCGCTGAAAGGTGGCTGGCTCGCTGCCCGGCGGATTCTCCGCTGTCACCCCTGGGGCAACAGCGGCGTCGATAACGTCCCAGACTGATCGCGCCTCTGCAATTCTGCACAACCGGCATCGCGTTGACCTTCCGGCCAACTGAACCAGCTTTGTCGGGACAACCGATGACAGGATCCGAAATGCCCGACACCTACTCGCCGCCCGACGTCTGGACCTGGGAAAGAGAGAACGGCGGCCAATTCGCCAAGACCAACCGGCCCGTCGCAGGTGCAACACATGACAAGGAGTTGCCGGTCGGCAGGCACCCATTTCAGCTCTATTCGCAGGGAACGCCCAACGGTGTGAAAGTCACCGTGCTTCTCGAGGAACTTCTCGCCGCCGGCGAGGCAGGCGCCGAGTACGACGCCTGGCTGATCCGCATCGGCAACGGCGACCAGTTTGGGTCGGGCTTCGTCGAGATCAACCCGAATTCCAAGATACCCGCGCTTGTCGACCGGTCTGGCGAATCCCCGGTCCGCGTCTTCGAATCCGGCGCTATTCTTCTGCATCTCGCCGAGAAGTTCCGCAGATTCCTCGGTCCCGCCGAAGACCGTCCGGAGATGCTTTCCTGGCTTTTCTGGCAGATGGGCAGCGCACCCTACCTTGGTGGTGGCTTCGGTCATTTCTACCACTATGCTCCCGAGAGGTGGGAATACCCAATCAGCCGCTACGCGATGGAAGCGAAGCGGCAACTCGACGTCCTCGACCGACACCTCGTAGGACGACAATACATGGTCGCGGACGAGTTCACGATCGCTGACATGGCGATCTGGCCCTGGTACGGGCAACTGGCGCTCGGGCGGCTCTACAATGCCGGCACGTTCCTCGATGTCGAAAGCTATGAAAACGTCCTTCGCTGGGCCAGAGCCATCGACGCTCGCCCGGCAGTTCAACGCGGCCGCATGGTGAACCGGCTCTCTGGCGAGCCGTCGACGCAGCTTCGCGAGCGCCACGATGCGCGCGATTTCGACACGAAAACCCAGGATAGGATCGGGCAGGACTAGCTGTCGGACGCGTATGTTGCAGGGCCATTCATTAAAAGTGTTTCCTGCGAAGTACCGCCGCGCACCGATGTCGGCACCGACGTAATACCGACGTTATACCGACGTAATACCGACGTGCCGTTTTCCGCATTCTTTGGGCCCTGTCACGACAGTACGCGGGCCTAACCCGATCTTCATCGCGGTCTCGCTTGCCCGAAACCCCGGAAGCGATTACTCCGGCTTCATGCTCGACGATGGCGACGATATTCACCCGCTCTTCAAGGGCGCACCCGCTTCGACGGAGTTCAAGAAGCTCCGCAAGCGGATCGTGCGCAATGTCCGCGAAGCCATCGAGCACTATGGCATGATCGACCGAAGCGCACCTCCGGCGCGATGGCTCGTCTGCCTCTCGGGCGGCAAGGACAGCTACACCTTGCTTGCCGCGCTCTACGAGTTGAAGTGGCGCGGCCTTTTGCCCGTGGATCTTCTCGCCTGCAATCTCGACCAGGGCCAGCCCGGTTTCCCGGCAACCGTACTTCCAGAGTTCCTGCAGAAGATGGGCGTACCGCACCGGATCGAGTACCAGGACACCTATTCCATCGTCACCGACAAGGTGCCCGCCGGCCGGACCTATTGCGCACTCTGCTCGCGGCTCCGGCGCGGTCACCTTTACCGGGTGGCGCGCGAGGAAGGCTGTTCGGCGGTGGTTCTTGGGCACCATCGGGACGACATCCTCGAAACCTTTTTCATGAACCTCTTTCACGGCGGAAGGCTGGCCACCATGCCACCGAAACTGGTGAACGAGGAAGGCGATCTTTTCCTCTATCGCCCGCTCGCGCATGTCGCCGAGGCGGACTGTGAAAAGTTCGCAAGGTCAATGAACTACCCGATCATTCCCTGCGATCTCTGCGGCAGCCAGGACGGGCTTCAGCGCCAGCAGGTAAAGGCCATCCTCGACGGCTGGGAGAAGAACGCGCCGGGGCGTCGGCAGGTGATGTTCCGGGCGCTGATGAACGCCCGGCCGTCTCACCTGCTCGACCCCAAGCTCTTCGATTTCGCGGCTCTTGACCTGAAGCGGCCTTAACCTCTTGGTATTCCGTCGCTGATAAGCCGCATTCCAATCGCGGAATGTCGAAGACACCAATGCAAACAGATCACAACAGATCGGTGATATCCGTACTCTTTGGCCAGACGCCGCTGGTGCTCGTGCCCTTTATCGTACTCGCCGCATTCCATTCCGGCAGCGACATTACGCTGGCCGCGGTGGCGATTGTCCTGCCGTTTTGCGTGGCCTTCGTGATGTCCCGCCAGCCCGCAGCGCGCGACACGGCGGACCGGGACGCTCTGACCGGGCTGATGGGCCGCGACTCTCTGATCGACTGGGCGGAACGCTCCCTGCCGCGCACGAAAGGGACAGGTCGCCAGGTCGCGGTCATCGTTGTGGCAATCGAAAGCCTCGATGTTGTCGAAGAACGGTTTGGCCGCGACGCCCGGGATGCGATCCTGCTCGAATCGCTGGACCGGTTGCGGCGGATGCTTCGGGAAGGGGATATGGTCGCACGGATCGGCAACAAACTGGCAATCGGCTTTGAAAATATCCGATCCCCGGAAACAGAAGCGCTCACCCTCCTCGCAAAACGCATCCAATCCACATTCGACTCACCATTCACAAGTGGTCCGACGCGGGCGCAAAATTCGGTGGCGCTTGGCATTGCGGCCGGGACGAACGCTAGATCTTCCTCTGGGACCCGCATTGTCGCAGGGGCGCAACGGGCATGCGAGCAGGCTGTGATCTCCGGGCCAGGCTCGATCCACTTTCACAGCGGTGGATTGTCCCGCGACATCGGGACGGATCGGAACAATGCGCAGGACTTGAGCACGGCGCTGGAAACGAGCGAGATCTTCGCCTGGTTTCAACCGCAGATCCGAAACCTTGACGGTAAAGTCACCGGGTTCGAGGCGCTTGCACGTTGGGACCATCCTGAACGCGGTCTTCTCGCACCGGCCTGTTTTCTTCGGGATATCGAGAAATCCGGTCTGTCGCAGAGATTGGCCGAAGTTGTACTGAAGCAATCGCTGATCGCGCTGAACATCTGGGACGCGTCAGGCTTCGATGTCTCGACCGTATCGGTCAACTTTTCCGGTACCGAGCTTCGGAATCCGCGGCTCCCGGACTACATTCGCTGGGAACTCGACCGACACGGAATAGCTCCGGACCGCCTGGTAATCGAAGTTCTTGAAACGGTCGCCTCTGAGTCTACCGAGGATGACGTTTCGCGTACGCTGACGGCGCTTTCGCGCATTGGCTGCAGGATCGACCTCGACGACTTCGGAACAGGCTCTACCAGCTTCATGAACATTCGCCGCTTCGATGTCGACCGGATCAAGATCGACAAGAGCCTCGTGAACAAGATCGACTGCGACGATGCGCAGTACGCCATGCTCTCAGCCGTTCTTGCGTTCGGTGAAAAGCTGGGAATAGACACGCTTGCCGAAGGCGTCGAGACGCCTGGCGAAGCAGCTGTCCTCGCCTCGCTCGGCTGTGGAACGATGCAGGGCTATGCCATCAGCCGCCCCATGCCACTTGGAGAAACATTGCTTTGGCTCGAAGACAGGGCCGAAACCTGGCCGCTTACTGCCGACGCAATGGTGCGTGGAACGGCGTGATCTGAGCCGGGTTTCGGGAATTTCCTTGTCGATTCGCAGGTCCGAAATCCCGGAAAACGCCTTGACCTTTCGTGCTTCGGAGGATTGAACCACGAGCGCAATCTTGGCATTCGCGGGGCTGGCACTTAATGGACGATCAGAACAAGAACCTCGTACTGGCGATGGTATTGAGTTCCCTGGTCCTGGTGATCTGGATGGTTTTGTTTGCGCCGCCTCCGCCAACGGAGACCGCGCAGCCGACCGGCACCGAGACTGCCGAGGGAGTCGCAAGCGTGCCTGTCGCCACGACGGGCGATCCAGCCGGCAGCCCGGAGGCGAGCGTTGCCGCGACGCCCGAGGCGGTTCGCGTGCCCATTGAAACCCCGAACCTGCGCGGCAGCATTTCGCTCGCCGGGGGCAGGATCGACCAGTTGGCCCTTGCCGACTACGAGGTATCGCTGGATCCGGCTTCAGAAGAAGTGACCCTGCTTTCGCCGGTGGGTTCGGCCAAACCCTACTATGCCGTATTCGGCTGGGTTCCCGGCGGCACTCTCGGTGACGAGGATGTTCCAGCGACCGACACCGCTTGGACACTCGACAGCGGCAATACTTTGACACCCGACAGCCCCATCGTGCTCCGCTGGGACAGCCCTGCCGGCCTCGTCTTCCGCCGCACGGTCGAAGTCGACGACCGTTTCATGTTCACCGTCACGCAGTCAGTCGAGAATACAAGCGACGCCAGCCATCGCCTCGCACCTTATGGTCTTGTGGCTCGCCACGGAGAACCGCAGGATCTGTCAGGCTTTTTCATCATCCATGAAGGCGCCATCCGACGCACTGACGGTGAGTTGGAGGAACTTGACTACTCCGACATGCCAGACCTCGCGAACGACGAGCGCTGGGGCACGAGTGCGAGTGTGAAGGAAGCCACCACCGGCGGCTGGGTCGGCTTCACCGACCATTATTGGATGACAACGCTGATCCCCGAACAGGGCTCGCCATTCACGAGCGTCGTGCAGTACCTCGCACGTGAGGACGTCTATCGAACCGCGGCCCGAATGCCGACGCTGGAAGTTGCCGCCGGCGCCACGGAAGAAGTGACAACCCAGGTCTTTGCCGGAGCAAAGGAGTGGGAGACCATCCGCGACTACGAAGCCGGGCGCAAGATCGACGGTTTCATGCCGTCGCTCTCCTATTTCTTCGGTCTCGGCGGCGGCGAAGTCATCGAGGGTTTCGTCGATTCCATCGACTGGGGCTGGTTCTACTTCCTCACAAAGCCGATTTTCTTCGCGCTCCACGAGTTCAATGCCGCGATCGGCAACATGGGATGGGCGATCATCGCGCTGACGCTGCTGATCAAGGCAATCGTCTTCCCGCTGGCCCGAAAATCCTATGTCTCGATGGCCAGGATGAAGGAACTGCAGCCCGAGATGGAGAAGCTGAAGGAACGCGCCGGAGACGACCGTCAGAAACTCCAGCAGGAGATGATGGCGCTCTACAAGAAGGAAAAGGTCAACCCGGCGGCTGGCTGTCTGCCGATCCTTCTGCAGATCCCGATCTTCTTCTCGCTCTATAAGGTGATCTTCGTCACGATCGAACTACGCCACGCACATTGGTTCGGCCCGTTTAACGACCTTTCCGCACCCGATCCGACCTCGATCTGGAACGGTTTTGGCTGGTTGCCCTGGGCGGCTCCGGACGCGGGCACGTTGACCGCCACGATCTTCATCGGCATCCTGCCAATTCTGCTCGGCATCTCGATGTGGCTTCAGCAGAAACTGAACCCGGCCCCGGCCGATCCAACCCAGCAGATGATTTTCGCCTGGATGCCCTGGGTGTTCATGTTCATGCTCGGCGGGTTTGCCAGCGGGCTTGTGATCTACTGGATCGCGAACAATGTCATCACGTTCTCGCAGCAGTACTTCATCATGTGGCGGCATGGATATAAGCCCGATCTTCTCGGAAACATAAAGGGGACGACGAAGCCCCAACCGGTTTCAGCAAACAAGGACAAAGCCCCGGTGAGCGCGGAGACGCCGCCGCAATCCGAGAGTACCTCTGATGCCGAGCCAGAACCCAAAGGTCCCACGCCGCCGAAGAAGCGCCGGAAACGGAGAAAATGACGACAAGGCTGGCGCAAATTTGGCGGCATCCTGTCAAGGCAATCGGACGCGAAGCGCTTGACGAAGTCACACTGGCGCCGGGCGCATGGCTTCCGCAGGATCGGGTCTGGGCCATTGCGCATGAACGCGCGAAAGTTCCCGGAAGCGGTTGGGCCCACAAGATCAATTTCCTGCGTGGCGACACCGAGCCCGCGTTGATGGCAATCGAATCATCGCTCGATGATGCGACCGGCGAGTTGACGATGTCTCACCCCGAGGCAGGTCAGGTGCGCTTCAACCCTGAGAATGGCGCGGATGTCTTCCTTGAATGGATAGCCGGCATCTGGTCTGCGGACCTTCCCGCGCCGGTGTCGCTCTATCGTGGAGGAGACGCCCACCTGACGGATGTCCCCGACCCCTGGATCTCCATCGCCTCGCTCGGTTCCAACCGCGCGCTTGGCCAGCGGTTGGGACAGGACTTGTCACCCCACCGGTGGCGGGCAAACCTATGGCTCGACCGCATTGCGCCATGGGCTGAGAAAGAGTGGGTCGGTCAGACAATTGCGATCGGTGAAGTCACTCTGAAGATCGCCTGCGAGATCACGCGCTGCAAGGCGACGATGGCCAACCCCGAGACCGGTCGGCGCGACGCCGATACGCTGGCAGCGCTGGACGCGCTCGGCCACCAGGAGTTCGGGCTCTACGCCGAGGTCGTCACGGGCGGAACGATCCGCAGCGGAGACAAGGTAGTGACGTCATGACCCTGCCCTTCCCTCTCGCCGCACCGGAGGCGTCTGCCGTCGAGGCAGGGCGCAAGCTGTTCGCGCAAGGCACCGACTTCCTGAAAGGCGTCGTCGCGATGGAGGGAATGCCCCCCGATGACCGCATCGAGGTGTGTTTCGCAGGCAGATCGAACGTCGGCAAGTCGACCCTGATAAACGCATTGACCGGGCGCCGCGCGCTGGCACGGGCGTCGAACACGCCGGGACGCACGCAGGAGATCAACTTTTTCACCCTGTCCGACAGCCACTATCTGGTGGACCTGCCCGGCTACGGCTTTGCCAAGGCGCCCGTCAAGACGGTCGAGAAGTGGCAGAGGCTGTTGAAAGCCTACCTCGCAGGGCGCGCGACCCTGCGTCGAACGTTTGTCCTGATCGACGCCCGGCATGGGATCAAACAGGTCGACGAGGGCATTCTCACACTGCTCGACACGTCTGCGGTGGCATTTCAGGTGGTTCTGACCAAGGCCGACAAGGTCAAGGCCGCCGAACGCGACAAAGTGTTGGAACAGGTTCGCGGCGCACTGCAATCCCATGTGGCTGCCTTCCCCGAGATCGTGGTTACCTCATCAGAGACGGGCGACGGGATTGATACGCTGCGCGCGATCATAGCAACCCTTGCTTGAGCGCGGTGCCGGGACGGTCTAGGGAAAACGGGTAGAGGGACACCCATGAAAGCCAGAGACATGAACCGCGACTGGATCGCCGCAGCCCGCACCCTGAACGAGGCACTGCCCTTTCTGCAGCGCTACGACGAGGCCACAGTCGTCATCAAGTTCGGCGGCAATGCGATGGGCGATGACGAGGCGATGGCCAGTTTCGCCCGCGACATCGTTCTGATGCGCCAGGTCGGCGTGAATCCGGTCGTCGTGCACGGCGGCGGCCCCATGATCAACGAGATGCTCGCAAAGCTGGGCATCAAGAGCGAGTTCGTCCGCGGCAAGCGTGTTACCGACCAGCCGACCGTCGAAGTGGTCGAGATGGTGCTGTCCGGTCTTGTCAACAAGCGGATCGTCCAGGCGATCAACGCTGAAGGCGGACGCGCCGTGGGGCTCTCCGGCAAGGACGCCAACCTCATGCGCTGCACTCAGAGCTCACCCGAGCTTGGTTTCGTCGGCCAGCCGGACACGGTAGATCCGACGGTGCTCCACACGCTCATGGCCGCGGAGATCATCCCGGTAATCGCGCCGCTCGGGTTCGGGAGCGATGGCCAGACACTGAACGTCAACGGCGACACTGCCGCGGGCGCCATCGCAGCCGGCCTCGCCGCTGACCGCCTGTTGCTTCTGACGGACGTCAGCGGTGTGAAGAACGCGCAGGGCGAGGTTCTGACAGAACTCACGCCGGAACAGATCACCGAGCTGACCGAGCAGGGCGTAGTCGCGGGCGGCATGATTCCGAAGACTGAGACTGCGCTGGAAGCGATCCGCGGCGGTGTTCGGGCTGTGGTCATACTGGATGGACGGGTCAATAATGCTTGCCTGTTGGAGCTTTTCACCGAGCACGGGGCCGGCAGCCTGATCCGCCCGGCAAGATGACCCTCGAGGCGATCGAGGCGGATGCCCAGGCTCAAGCCCTGACAATACTCGGCCACTGCCCGATCCTCCCTGTTGACGGGCTTGGCACTGGGACGATCGTGTTGCTCGGCCCCGCGGAGCCGGGCTTCTGGGCGCGGGTCCAGACGGCATCCGAGTTCAGCGACGGGAAGGCTGACCCTCTGGATCGCTGGTCGTTGCGCATTGTGTCGGCCTTGGCAAGGGAGCATGACGCAACGCCCCTGTTCCCATTCGGAAACCCCTCGCGCCCATTCATATCCTGGGCGCTTCGCAGCAAGCGCGCCTGGGTCTCACCGGTCGGACTACTGATTCACGAGAATGCCGGGCTGCTTGTCTCCTATCGCGGCGCGCTTCTCTTGTCGCAGATCGTCGACCAACCCGAGGCAGCGCCGACCCCCTGCGCCTCCTGCAAGAACAGGCCATGCGTCACCGCTTGCCCGGTTCACGCCCTGACAGAAGACGGATACGATCTGACCGGCTGCCACGAATACCTCGACCGGCCCGTGGGTGCGACTTGCATGAATGGCGGTTGCACCGTTCGTCGATCCTGCCCCGTCAGTCAGGGATACCCACGCAGTCGGTCACAATCTGCCTTTCACATGGCTGCATTTCATCCGCCCAAGACAGATCAATAGTAGCAGCGACACTTGCGAACACGCGGGTTCGCGGATCAGATGCGTGCATGGCACTGACCCTGATCCTGATGCGACACGCAAAATCCGACTGGGGCGATCCCTCCCAGGACGATTTCGACCGACCGCTGAACAATCGCGGTCGCCGGTCGGCCTCGGCAATCGGGCGCTGGCTGGCGAAGCAGGGCTATCTCCCTGACAAGGTTCTTGTCTCCGGCGCACGCCGTACCGTGGAAACCTGGGAATGCATGGCCGGGTCTCTGCCGGGAACCGCCGTGATGGAAAGTGCCCCGGTCCTCTACCTGGCCGAACCGGGGACGATCCTGAACGTGCTTCGCGGCGAAGACGCCCGTACGGTCATGATGATTGGCCACAACCCGGGTTTCGCGTTCGTCGCCAGCGCTTTGGCCGAGCGGCTACCCGGCCACGACAAGTTCAGCCAGTACCCGACGGCGGCCACGACCGTCTTCGAGTTCCCGGCCTCAACCTGGTCGGCAATCGAGCCAGGGACCGGCACCGTGCTTGACTTCGTGGTGCCTCGCGACCTGCCTGAGTAATCACCGGCCCGGGAGCTGCAGAAAGTTTCGATGGATGTCCGGGGGACGCTGTCCCCCGGATCGGTCGGTCCGCACCAGCGGGCCGAAACTCAGTGACCGAGGATTTGGCTAAGGAACAGCTTTGTCCGGTCTGATTTGGGATTGTTGAAGAACTCTTCCGGTTCGTTCTGCTCGACGATCTGGCCGGCGTCCATGAATATGACCCGGTTCGCAACCTGGCGGGCAAAGCCCATCTCGTGCGTCACGCAAATCATCGTCATGCCTTCCTGGGCAAGTTCGATCATCGTGTCGAGCACTTCCTTGATCATCTCGGGGTCAAGTGCCGAAGTGGGCTCGTCGAACAGCATGATGCGCGGACGCATGCACAACGATCGCGCGATGGCGACACGCTGCTGCTGACCGCCGGAAAGCTGACCCGGATACTTGTTCGCCTGGTCCGGAATCTTGACCTTCTCAAGGAAGTGCATCGCGGTTTCTTCGGCTTCCTTCTTGGGTGTCTTGCGAACCCAGATCGGTGCCAGCGTGCAGTTCTCGAGAATGGTCAGATGCGGGAACAGGTTGAAATGCTGGAAGCACATGCCGACCTCGGACCGGATCCTGTCGATGTTCTTCAGGTCCGAAGACAGCACCGTACCATCGACTTCGATCGTGCCCTGCTGGTGTTCCTCCAGCGCGTTTATGCACCGGATCAGGGTTGATTTCCCTGATCCCGACGGACCGCAGATGACAATCCGCTCACCCCGGTTAACAGTCAGGTCGATGTCGCGCAGCACGTGGAACGTGCCGAACCATTTGTTCATCTTGGTAATGGTAATCGCGATCTCGTCGCTAACCTTCATTTGAGCGGCTTCAGCCATATGACTCATCATCCCCAATTATCTGTGGTCGGTGGCCAGGCGACGTTCAAGCCATTGCGAATACTTCGAAATACCGTAGCAAACGATAAAAAACAACATTGCGGCGAAACTGAAGAGCTCCCAGTAAACCCCGTTCCACTCCGTCGAAGCCAGGATTGGTCCCCGGATCATGCCGACCAGGTCGAACATCGAGATGACCGAGACAAGTGTCGTATCCTTGAACAGGCCCACCGCCACATTGACGATGCCCGGAATCGAGATCTTCAATGCCTGCGGAAGGATGATCAGCCGCATCGCTTGCGGATAGTCCAATCCAAGGCTGTCGGCCGCCTCGTACTGACCCCTCGGCAGGGCGGCCAGACCGCCACGGATGACTTCGGCGATATAGGCCGACGAGAACATGGTGATCATGATGACGACGCGCAGGAACAGATCGACCGTGCTGTCGGGCGGAAAGAAATAGGCCAGCATCACTGAGGCCACGAAAAGAAGCGTGATAAGCGGCACGCCCCGGATGAACTCGATGAAGATCACGCAGATACCCTTGATCAATGGCATGTCGGACTGACGTCCAAGGGCCAGCACGATACCCAGTGGCAGCGAGAGCGAAACACAGGTCACGCCAAGCATCAGGTTGAGCATGAAGCCGCCAAGGTCACGGCTCGGCACCTGGCTCAGCATGGCGTTTTCCGACGCGGTGTCCGGAATCACTATCCCGCCCAGTGTCCAAATCACAAAGGCCGCGACGATAGCGCCAAAGAAGCCGGTCGCGAAGCTCTGCTTGCCGTAGCGATCAAAGACGACAAAACCGGCCACAAAGCCGAGGAGCGCCACGATCGGCACCAGGATCGACCCGCCCCAGATCAGCCAGAAGGCGATGAACGGATACAGTCCTGTAAAGATCAGAAGCTTGCGCGGCAGATCGAAGAACAACACCGGCGCAGCCGCGAAGAACAATAGCAAAAATGCCAGGTTCGGTCGCCAGTACTGGTCCGACGGATACTTGAAACCGTAAAGAAGCTGGTTCCAGCGCTCGCTCAGTACCGAGAAACAGGCGCCGACCTCGCCTTGAAGGGCATCGCGGCATTCGGACAGGCTGGCGGTGCTCCAGACACCATTCAGAAGCCAGGGAACAGTTCCGGCGAGGATCGAATAGATCGCCCAGATTGCAACCAGCGTCAAAGCAGAGTTGGCAGGTGTCGCGAACAGGTTCTGGCGCAGCCACTTTATGACGCCTGTCTCCGACGCAGGTGGCGGTGACGGCGGAATCTGGGTCTTGCGGGCGAAGGCGACCGAATGTGCGTGTGTATCCGCCATCTCAGCGCTCCTTCAGTTTCATCGAGTTGTTGTAGACATTCATGCCCGCCGAAATCAGCAACGAAATCGTCAGATAGAACAGCATCAGCAACAGGACACATTCGATGGCGCGGCCCGTCTGGTTCAGCGTGATGCCTCCGAGCGTTGCCGTGATGTCGGCGTAGCCGACAGCAATCGCAAGCGAAGAGTTTTTGGTGATGTTCAAGTACTGCGAAATCAGCGGCGGGATAATGACCCGCAGAGCCTGCGGCAGAATCACCAGGTTCATGACACGCCCGGGACGAAGTCCGAGCGCCGAAGCTGCCTCGGTCTGCCCCTTGCTGATTGCCTGGATACCTGCACGGACGTTCTCCGCGATGAAGGCGCCAGTATAGATCGAGAGAGCGAACCAAAGTGCAATCAAGGGTGCACCGATCTGCAGACCGCCACGGAAGTTGAAACCGCCAAGTTCCGGATAATCGAGGCCGATCGGTCTTCCGAGCAGGAAGTACATGATGACTGAAGGCAGAAAGAAGATCGCGAGACTTGGCCATGCCATCGGCAGAAGCTTGCCCTCGGCATAGAGCATCTTGGTCGCATAGCGGCGATAGGCAATGACGCCCACGACGGACGCAACGAACGTCAGCACCACGACAATCGAGCCTGGTCCCCAGACCGGAGCTGGAATGTAGATTCCGCGATTGGTAAATGCGATGGCGCCGAAAAGCATCGTCGCCTCGGGCTCATCACCTCGGAAGGCGCGAGGTGCGGGAAGCACCGCAGTCATGATCGTGAAGATGATGATGATCCAGATCAGAACCGGGATGTTACGGAAGATCTCGACATAAACCGACATCAATTTGCGGACGAGCCAGTTGTTCGAAAGCCTGAGCACGCCCGCGAAGACACCGAATACCGTCGCTGTAAGGCAGGCGAGGAATGCCACCAGCAATGTATTGAGGATGCCGACAATCGCAGCGCGACCGTGTGTCGACTGGCTGTCATATTCGATCAAACGCTGGTTGATGTCATAACCTGAGGGCTCGCCGAAAAACTGGAACGAGATGTTCAGTCCAGCCGCCCGCAGGTTCTGGATGAGGTTGTTCCCCAGGTACCAGAAAGCCAGTGCCAGCAGAATCGCGGCGATGGCCTGGAAAGTGAGTGAACGGTACCGTGTATCGTTCAAAAGCATCGAAAGTCGGAACGATGCCTGTTCCGGATCCGTTACCGTAGACATGAAGCGTACCCCCTGATCTCAACTCCGATTGGAGCTGCATGCCGCCCGGCGCCAGTAGAAACGCTCTTCTTGCGCGGCATATGGAAAAGGGCGCAGAAATTCTGCGCCCTTTTCTTTATTTTGCTTACCGGAACGGCGGTGCGTAGATCAGACCACCGTTCGTCCACTGCGCGTTCAGACCGCGAGCAAGACCGATCGGAGTGTTCTCACCGATGTTCTTCTCGAAAATCTCGCCGTAGTTTCCGACGGCTGCGATCGCACGCTTGGCCCAATCGGCGTCAAGGCCGATCATCTCGCCAAGGTTGCCTTCCGTGCCAAGCAGGCGGTTGATCTCGGGGTTGTCGCCGGCGGCAGAGCCAAGCTCGCCGACATTGGCCGAAGTGATGCCAAGCTCTTCCGCGGCGATGAGGGCGTTAAGCGTCCAGCGCACGATATCGCCCCACTCGTTGTCACCATGCCGGACCAGCGGGCCGAGCGGTTCCTTGGAGATGATCTCCGGCAGGATCACGTGAGCCGTCGGGTCCTCAAAGGTCGCGCGTGTAGCGGCGAGACCGGAAGCGTCCGTCGTGTAAACGTCGCAGGCACCGGCGAGATATTGCTGCTGAGCTTCCGCATTGGTCTCGATCGGAACCGGCTCGTAGCTGATGTTGTTGGCGCGGAAAAAGTCCGCCAGGTTCAGCTCGGTGGTCGTGCCGGTCTGGATACAAACCGTCGCACCGTCGAGATCCTTGGCCGAAGTCACGCCAAGCTCCTTCGGAGCCATGAACCCCTGGCCATCGTAGTAGTTGATGCCGGTGAAATCGGTCTTCAGGTCGGTGTCACGCGAGAACGTCCAGGTGGTGTTCCGCGAAAGCATGTCAACTTCGCCCGAAGACAGAGCCGTGAAGCGGGTCTTCGTGGTCAGCGGCACAAACTCGACCGCGTTGGCATCTCCGAGAACGGCAGAAGCCACGGCACGGCAGAGAGCGACGTCGAAGCCTTCCCAGTTGCCGTTGGCATCGGGAGCAGCGAAGCCGACCAGGCCGGTCGACACGCCGCAGTTCATCTTGCCACGCGCCTTCACGTCATCAAGCGTGGCAGCGCCTGCGACGCCGCCGGCGAGGGCAGCACCAGCGAGAGCGCCAAAGAATACGGATTTTTTCATTTTTACCTCTTCCTGAATCGCCGCGTTTCCGACGCGGCAAAGAGGGCCCCTTTACCAGAACCCCTGTTGATCTGGCGGTTCGACCGCCGAATGCGCGGAATTTGGTCGGATTCCGCCACATAGGTCAAGGGTTGGACCCAAAAAAGCGACAAAAGGCCTTCAGGCGGAAAACCTGCCTGAATTCAGTCTCTTCTCATGGCCGAAGTTCAATTTTTCAAGCAGCTTGATAAAATCTCGCCGCATGAAGAAACGCGCTTTGCTTTATTTCGGCGTGTTCTGCAGATTCCTCATCGTGGCCCCATTGCTCGATCTGCCATTTCTCGTCGATACGAGAGGTATCCCAAGCAGTCTCCGCCGGTGTCCGCCCTTCCGTAACGGCAAGCGCAAGCACGAAAGACCCGGACAGGCTGACAAGATCATGGAATGCGGTGATCTGAAAATCGGACATCGGGCGCATCTGCTCGGTCAGACACGAGAGCGCATCCGGGACCTGACCGATCGGCATTACACCCGCCGTAACATCCAATCCTGCACCGAAGACGGTCCTTGCCCAGTCAAGAAGAGGATCCCAAGCCTCACGTTGGCGCTCGGCTAGTGCTTCTGGCTGTTCGGCGCGGTAGCACAACAAATCGGTCCCGGCATACTCTGCAAGATGCGCCTCGACCTCGGCCCTTTGCGTGGCAACCTTGTCGATCGCCGCGTTGCTGGACCGTGTCCAGGGCATCGAAACCGGATCAACCCGTTCTTCCTGCGCGTCCCATTCCGCGGCGATAAGCTGCGCGATTTCCTGGGTCGGGACGATCAGTTCCGCCTTGGCGGGAGTGCGGACCGTCCGGCTGTCCAACTTGATCTGATACCCGCCATCACACGTGTGCACGCTCGCGGCCCTCCAGAACCGCTTCATGGCCCATTCGCTCATTCGAACGCCTCTTCATCGAAAGGGTCGGCCGGCACATCATTCTCGAACCAGTCGAACATCGCCCAGGTCCGCGCCATATGCTCGGGGAGCGGTGCAGTCAGCGTTACGCGATTGCCCGTCACAGGATGCGTGAAACTCAGGTGGCGCGCATGCAGATGCAGCTTGCGGCTGATTTCACCGCCGAGCTGCGCGCCCCACCCGTCGCCCAGGTTCTCCTGACCCGAACCGCCGTATTTTCCGTCTCCCACGATGGGGTGCCCGATGGCCGCCATATGCGCCCGCAACTGGTGCGTCCGGCCGGTGACCGGGACCAGGGCGACCCAGCTCGCACGCGTGCCCAGCGAGGAAAGCACGGCGTAGTCGGTCGTGGCGTGCTTCGCTCCCTCCGTTCCATCAACTTCCTTCGGGTGCACCGCGATCATCTTCTCCCCTTCCCCCGCCTTGCCGTGCCCGGGAGCCTTGACCAGGCCGAACTGGATCGTACCCGGCGAGGGCGACGGCGTCCCTGCAACGGCCGCCCAGTATATCTTGCGCGTCTCACGGGCTCGAAAAGCCTTTGCAAGCGCGCTCGCAACGGCCCGCGTGCGGGCCATCAGCAGCACGCCCGACGTATCCTTGTCCAGGCGATGCACCAGACGCGGCTTTTCCTCGGCCTCGAAACGGATGGCTTCCGCCAATCCGTCCACGTGGCGCAACTGCTTGGACCCGCCCTGCGTCGGCAGACCCGGCGGCTTGTTCAAGGCGATGATGTGGTCGTCGCGATAGATCACCGCTTCTCGCATCATGGTCGCATCCGCCTCGCCTATTGCCGGCTTCCGAACGGCCGGCGCCGGTTGTTCCGGCAGCGGCGGCACGCGCACTGTCTGCCCAACCTCAACCCGGGTCGCAGGCTTTACGCGCCCACCGTCCAAACGGATCTCGCCCTTGCGGCACATCTTCTCGATACGGCCCTGCTGCACATGTGGAAACCGACGCCGAAACCAGCGGTCCAGCCGCTGATCGCCCTCGTCGGCCCCAATCTCGATCTGTTGCACGCCGCTCATGCCAGCACGCTCCGCGCCACCACCATCCCGACAGCAAGGCCAAGGATCGACAGTACGACCGAAAGCGCGACATAAAGTGCCGCCTGTCCGATGTCACCGCGCTCGTAGAGCGTCATGGCTTCCAGCGAGAAGGCCGAAAAGGTCGTGAACCCGCCTAGAAGACCAGTCATCACGAATGGAGATACATGCGTCAGTCCGCGCTGTGCCGCCAACACCACGAAGACCCCCATCAGGAAACTGCCCAGAATATTGACCGCTAGGATTGCAACCGGGAAACTCGTTGGCCCCAGCAGCCGGAAAACTCCGACGCCGAACAGGTACCTCAGCGACGCGCCAAGTGCGCCGCCAAGAGCCACGGAGATAAGGGGTCCAAACATGCGCCCGGGTCTGTCGCGGCTCATGCGAGAAGTCAACTGTTCCGCTTGGTCCGCAGCTTGGCGAAGTAGTCCAGCCGCCGCTTCAACTCGCGCTCGAACCCGCGTTCGAGCGGTTGATAGAAAACCGGTCGTTTCATGCCTTCGGGAAAGTAGTTCTGACCCGAAAACCCGTCCTCCGCATCGTGATCATAGGCATAGCCCTCACCAAAGCCCTGTTGCTTCATCAACGCGGTTGGCGCGTTCAGGATATGCTTCGGAGGCGGACCTGAACCGGTCGATCTGGCGCTCGCGCGCGCCGCCTTGTAGGCGGCGTACCCCGCGTTCGACTTCGGTGCGAGGGACAGATAGACGACAGCCTGCGCCAGCGCCAACTCACCCTCGGGGCTTCCCAACCGCTCATAGGTCCCCCAGGCGTCGATACACACTGCTTGCGCCTGCGGATCGGCCAATCCTATGTCCTCGACCGCCATGCGGGTGATCCGGCGCGCAAGGTACCGCGGGTCCTCGCCGCCCTCCAGCATGCGTGCGAACCAGTAGAGCGCGGCGTCCGGGTCCGAGCCACGAACCGATTTGTGCAGCGCGGAGATGAGATTGTAATGCGCATCCCCCGACTTGTCGTATTGCGCAGCACGCCGGGCCAGTCGCGCCGACAGCCCCTCGACGGAAAGCTTGCTGTCGGTATCCCACGACATCACCTGCTCGACGAGGTTGAGTGCAGCGCGGCCATCGCCATCCGCCATCTCGATCAGAGCGTCCCGCGCATCGCCTTCAAGCGGTAGCGGACGACCAAGTTCGGCTTCCGCGCGCTGCAGCAGATGTTCCAGGTGGGTGGGAGACAGTCGCTCCAGTACCATCACCTGCGCGCGGGACAGCAACGCCGCGTTCAACTCGAAGGACGGATTTTCCGTTGTCGCCCCGACAAGAAGGATGGTGCCATCCTCCATGTGTGGCAGAAACCCGTCCTGCTGCGCCTTGTTGAAGCGATGAATTTCATCAACGAAAAGTAGCGTTCCCCGACCAGCTTGCCGACGCAGCTTCGCCGCCTCGAAGACCTGTCGCAGTTCCGCCACGCCCGAGAAGATCGCGCTGATCTGCACGAAATGCCGATCGGTCGCGTCAGCCAGCAACCGCGCGATCGTCGTCTTGCCCACGCCTGGCGGCCCCCACAGGATCAGTGATCCCAGACTGCCTGCGGCCAGCATCGAGCCGAGCGGCCCGTCGTGGCCCAGCAGAGCATCCTGGCCCACCACATCGCCAAGCGTGGTGGGTCGCAGCCGGTCCGCCAGGGGACGCGGCGCCTCGCTCGCAGGTTTGCTTCCGGTGTCGAACAGATCGGCCATGCCATCTAGCTAAGCCCGACAGGTACAAAGGGGAAGCCCGCGCTTGATCGGTCCGCAAGTATCCCAGGGGGGTCCGGGGGGACAGAGTCCCCCCGGCGGATCGCCGCGGCAGCGGCGAAACCTAGTGCAGCTTGCTCGCCAGCGAGATATTCACGCAAACGCTCCGATCACCGTCATCGGTTTCGATCACCGGCCCCGCCGGCACACAGTCGATACCCGTGCGGCGGGCAAGCCGCGGGCTATGCTCGGGCACGATCCCGATCAGCGATGTCGCGCCAAGGCCGCGTGCCGCGCGAACCATCTCGTCAATCAGCGAGCACTGCACCCGCAACCGCATCTTGGATGGCACACTGTCAGACACGAAGACCCGGCTCGATTCCCAGGTATGTGGCGCGACAGGCGCCTCCTCGTGCAGTAGATCGCGCGGAATTGCATCCAGAAGCCCGAGTTGGGCGTCCCGGATCATGTAGGAGTAGATGCCACAACGAGCGGTGGTCGGCGTCAGGCGCACACCCGCCAGGACATGGCCAAACTCGTGCACCGCGACCCACCGGCTGGCGGGCGTGTCATACTGGTCGAACTCCATGCCCATCGCCTCGGGAAGTTCCCAGTGATTGCGCTGGATGAACGTCTTGTGCCGCGCACGCAGCATGTTGGCAAACAACTCGCCGTGATTGTGAAGATTCTCGAAAGAAAGGGTCGTAACTTGCATAGTACAGCCTCCGGTCTGGGTTGAAAAAACCTGCAGACGGGGAGGCAGAGACCGCTCTTAGAGCAGCTGATATTCCCGAGCTTTCTTGAGCGCCTGGGCCGTGGTTCTGGCCCCGAGGCGCGCTCGGGCGGATTGCAAGCGTGCCTTGAAGGCGCTCTCCGAGATTCCAAGTTTCGCAGCTGCGGCAGCATGCCGATCCCCATCAGCCAAGAGACGCAGCGCTTCAATTTGCGCTGGCGTCAGTTCGGTCGGGGGCTCGGCGGAGTGGTGAAGGTTGCGAACAATCCTCGCAGCTTCGGCCATCTCGTCGTCGGTAAACTCGCGCTCTCCATGCGCCATTCCCACGATACTTCGCGACGTGATTGGTCCAAACGAAAACACAGCCCCATAGTTCAGCCCGTAGCGACGGGCCTGACCGAGAATATTAAAAGGATCTGGAAGCTTGATTGCGCTCCAGCGCGTATGTCCCTTCACTCCGAGCCCCCAGAAAACAATGGGATCGCGCAGTGCATACGCATTCTCGTCATATACTTTGGTCCACTCGTCCGAGTACGTCCGGACATATATTAGAGGGGATGCAAAGCGGATGTGCAGTCCGGCTGAGAACCCGGCAGGCGCCAGGTTCGCCAATTCGTTCAGGTTGGCTTGTAGTGATGCTTCATCGTGACGAGGCGCACGTTTCCCTTGATCCTTGGTCAGGATTTCGAAGGGCTCGTTGTCTCGCCACATGTGCTTGTTTTCTCCAAATCGTGCCGATTTGGCATTTTGCCAATTCCCGGTTCCTGCCGGATATGCCTGTACTTTTAGACAGTTTGCAACCGGCGCAGTCAACCTTAAATTGTATTGTGAGACGGTTACTCTACGTAAAGCGCGAACTCGGGAGCTCTGCCGGATGTCCAAGACCCGCCCTCAGAAGATCAAGCCAAGCGACTACCGCATTCTTTCCAACTTCCTGAAAGCAAGCGAAAAACTCGAAATTAAGGCGGCGGAGGCACAGGATCAGTTGCTCATGTCCCTGGCGCTTGCGCTGCACCGGAGTGCTCGAAGCTGCTGAAACGGAAAAACCGCCCTCGGGAGGGCGGTCCATCCTGTTTTCCGGCAATACTCGCCTTAATCTTCCGCTTCGAGAAGATCCTCTTCGGCAAGTCTGGCGCGGTCCGCGGCGCCTTTGGCGTCCACATCGCGGTCGACAAGTTCGATAATGGCCATCGGGGCCATGTCGCCGTAGCGGAATCCGGCCTTCAGAACACGGGTATAGCCGCCGTTGCGCTCGGCATAGCGGGGGCCGAGGACTTCAAAGAGCTTTGCCACGTGGCTGTCCTGCTTTAGGCGGGACGCGGCGAGGCGGCGCGAGTGCAAATCGCCCTTCTTTCCAAGGGTGATCAGCTTGTCCGCGATGCGCTTCAGCTCTTTGGCTTTCGGCAAGGTGGTCTTGATCTGTTCGTGTTCGATGAGCGAGCCGGCCATGTTCGCGAAGAGCGCCTTGCGGTGCTCGTGCGTGCGGTTGAGGCGGCGGTAGCCACGTGCGTGACGCATTGTTTTTACTCCATTCTTGCCCTCTACGGGCGCTTTTGCTTTGTCCGGCCGGTGCTGCGTGCGTCACCGGCTCACCTTGGGGCGGAATGCCCGAAATCCGACGTCGGTATAACGTCGGTATTACGTCGGTATCGCGTCGGTGGATGAACCGACGCGATACCTTTTGTTCCTCAGAACTGGTCCTCGAACTTCTTGGCCAGGTCCTCGATGTTCTCCGGCGGCCATTCCTCGACATCCATGCCGAGGTGCAGGCCCATGCCCGAGAGCACTTCCTTGATCTCGTTAAGCGACTTGCGGCCGAAGTTCGGAGTGCGCAGCATCTCGGCTTCGGTCTTCTGGATCAGGTCGCCGATGTAAACGATATTGTCGTTCTTCAGGCAGTTGGCCGAACGCACCGAAAGCTCCAGCTCGTCCACCTTCTTCAGCAGAAGCGGGTTGAACTCGAGACC
>JAJDOD010000103.1 GCA_022340315.1 Silicimonas sp.
TAGAGTGCGCCTTGCAGCGAGCGACCGAGCGTGGTCGTCGCGCTGGTCACGGGGTCGGCCACGAGGAGGACAAGAACAATTCCCGCGGCGTGGAGGATCGGATCGGACAGCACGTCAATTGCCAGGGCGGCGGCGCCGAAGAGCGTCGCTACCACCAGAAGGGCCGCCGGCATAATGCCCATCGCCAGTCCGAGAATGGCCGCGGGGATCGCCGCCCAGACGAGCGGTGCTCCGAATGACGGCCAGGGTGCCGCCGGAAAGCTGAACCCGAGGAAAGCCAGCGCGACCGTTGCTGGGTTGACCAGGTTCCGGCCCCAGCCGCCAAAGACCAGTTCCCCCATAACCACGCCGAAGCTGATACCGAGTGTCATCTGGAAAACTCCCAGTTCCTCGGGCGCAAGCATCGCGATGGCAAGCGCGGTCACGAGGGCCGAGAGCGACGGAGGCTGTGCACGGGAGAGCATGAATACCAGATGCCAGATTGCGATGACGAGTAATGTGAGAGCCAACCTGGCGAGCGCCTCGGCCCCTTCGAGCCAGAGCCAGAAAACTGCAATCGGCAACACCGAAGCCAGCGTCAGAAGCGCCACCGTCTCGCGGGTCCAGAGACCTCGGCTCATGCCGCATACTCCGTCTTTATGCGCTCCAGCATGGCTCTGAGCTGTTGCACGACTTTGCCGCCTGCGCCGAGCGCGTAGTCGGCGAGTGCGATATCTTCCTCCAGAAGAGACAGGATGCCGTGCGACATCGCGCTCTCGTCGTCGCCGGCGCCCAGCGCACGGATGAAGGGGGCGGCGTGAAGCGCCGCGCCGAGCGATTGGCTCAGCGCCGCAGTTGGGATCATTGGCAACGTACTTGCGGTTTCGGTCAGGGCGGCAATCAGCCAATGGGGACGGGACCGGGGCGCCTTGCGCGGAAGGACGGTGATCTGCCTCTCCCGTTGCCCGAGCCACCGGGCCGGCTGCCCGTCCAAATGCGAGCCCGACATCAGCACGTGCGGCCCCGGTTCGGCAATCCGCTGCGCCAGTTGGCGAAGATCGGCGCCGGGATGAGTGGAAAGGCACCATCCCTCGCGCAGCCCCGCGCCCGCAATCCGCACAAGCCGGCTCATGGGCAGCACGCCTGTTTCCAGAAGGTCTCCGATGTTGGCGACGTCTTCGGCGTGGATATCCCATATTGGCGCGTCGAGACCGGCGGGAAACGCCTGGTGGATGCGGATGCCGGCGCTGCCTTGCGGGTGGCGATGGCCGCAGGCAATCCAGCGAATGTCGGCCTCCCCGGTCGAAAGGTTGGGCTTCGCCACATTTTCGGGCCAACACAGGAAGACCGGCCCGCCGGAGATCCGCGCAAGCGCTGCGAGGCCACGTGCAAGGGGCGCCTCACGACCGTCGAGCGCCCGTTGCGGATCGGGCGCGTACGGTCGTGTGTCCGATCCCATGACAAAGATGGCCGCCGGCGCCTCGCCCATTGCGGGGATCCCACCAAAGGGGCGGCGCCTGAACCAGGGCCAGGCACCCGCGGTCTGCAACAGGCGCCGCAGGCCGCCGACGGTTTCTGCCATCGAGGTGTCATGGCGCTCGATACCGCCGTTCTCTTCACGAAAAAGAACAATCTCGGAGAGCTTTCGACCGGGCATGAGCGATATCCGTGCCACGCGCCCCGCGATCGGCGCGACAAGGCAAACGTCTGGCATGTGCCGTAGACATGCGACAGCCGCGCCCCGTGCGACACTATCGCCCTCGGCCACCAGCGGTGTCACCGGAACCGCGCGACCCTCGGGCGGCTGAACACCTGCCTCCTCGGTTTCCAGCGTCTCCATGTCGCCGGTCTCGGCCGGGGAAGGGAACTCCGGGATAAGCCCCGCTGTGGAACGAAAGAATGTCATTCTGCCTCCGGCTGTGCCAACCGCCGCCGCGCAAGACGAACGGCGGTTTCAGGACCGGACATTACCAACGCAGCGCTCATCCCAATATGACAAGGATCAAGGTTTCGGAGCCGCCCCCGCCATAGAGTGCCGGTCATTCCATGAGATCCGGACAGGGGACCGAACATGCATTCAAACATCCATCCGACCGCACGGCCGTTCATTTTCATCGCCGTGGCCGGGTTCCTGTCCCTTTGCGCGGGGGCGCTGGCCCAGACCGCGCCCGAGACGGAAGATGAGGAATTGGCCGTTCCGTTCGCACTGCCGAAATCCGGACCGTTCACGCCCGCCGATATCAATGTCGAGAACGATCAGGCCATCACCAACTGGTTTCGCTCGGCCCACGCGAACGCGGCGGCCGAGGCGTTCAGCCATTGGGATGACGACGGGGAAATTCGCGCCGCCTGCGCCACTTGTCATTCCGGAGAGGGGTTTCGGGATTTCCACGGGCTCGACGGAACACCACCCGGCATAGATGGTCCGATCAACACAGGCGGCGTTGTCGATTGCGGAACCTGCCACAACGCCGGGCTGGCCGAGATCACCGAAATCACCTTTCCCAGCGGGATCGTACATCCCGTCACCGGCGTCGAGGCGTCCTGCCTGACCTGCCACCAGGGCCGGAGCGCTGGCGGAAACGTGGTCGAGGCAACTGAAGGTCTCGCAGTGGACGAGCCGAACGCCGATTTGCGCTTCATCAATCCGCACTACGCGACCGCCGCAGCCACTTGGCTCGGAGGCTATGGCCGCGCCGGGTATCACTATTCCGGGCAAGAGTATTCCGGTCGGTTCTTCCACGCGCGGCCCGTGGCCAGCTGCAACTCCTGCCACGAACCGCACACGCTCGAAGTTCAATTCGAACCGTGCCTGACATGTCACGTGGCCGACAGCCCGGAAGACATTCGCATCGCACGTCAAAGCTATGACGGAAGCGGCAATACCTCGGTCGGCATCCGGTCGGACATCAATGCCAACGCCGAGCGGCTGATGGACATGATCGTGGCCTATACGAACGATGTCGTCGGCGCGCCCGTCATCTACGACGGCACGCGCCACCCCTATTTCTTCGCCGATGCCAACGGCGACGGGGCGATTGACATGGCCGACGGAAGCCCTGTCCCCTATGGCGCGTGGACGCCGCGAAGCCTGCGCACGGCCTTCAACTGGAAGCTCGTTACCGCCGACCCGGGGAGCTATGCCCACAACCCGAAGTACACACTCGAATTGCTCTACGATGCGATACGGGACCTGAGCGGACCGCTGGGCATCGACATGGAAGACCTCGGCCTGCTCAGGTGACCGGGCACGATGGCGAACGAACACCGAGACGAAGGCTGCTGACCGTATGGAACAGGCGATACTCCTTATCGCACTTGGCGTTCTCTTCCTCGGCGGACTTGCGGCGGATCGAATTGGGCGGGTGACGCGGCTGCCCCGGGTGACAATACTTCTGCTTTTGGGGCTTGTCGTCGGACAATCAGGCTTGGGACTGCTTCCGGAAGCGGCGAAAGGCTGGTTCGAGTCGATCTCGGTCGTCGCCCTGACAATGGTTGCCTTCCTTCTTGGCGGGGACCTTACACGCGAAAACCTTGCCAGCCACGGGAGGGCGATCTTCACGATCTCGCTTCTTGTCGTCGGCGGTACGACTGTGTTCGTCTGGGCAGGCCTGTCCTTTCTCGGCGTCGAGCCTGGACTTGCCCTTCTGCTCGGCGCAATCGCAACCGCAACGGCGCCGGCCGCCATCGCCGATGTTATCCGCCAGTCCGGTGTCAGGAACAGTTTCAGCGAGACGATCACCGGGATCGTCGCCATTGACGACGTCTGGGGGCTGATCGTTTTCAGCGTCTGTCTGGCGCTCGTCCACCAGTCCGAACATTGGGCGGGACCGATTCTGAGTGCGGTTCACGAGATTGGCGGCGCGGTTCTGCTCGGGCTGGTTGTCGGTGGCCCGGCGGCCTTCCTGACGGGTCGTCTGAAACCCGGTGAACCGCAACAGATCGAAGCCCTGGGGATCATCCTTCTGACCGCCGGCCTTGCGCTCTGGCTCGAGGTCTCGTTCCTGATCGCCGGGATGACGGCAGGCGCGCTCATCGCCAATCTCGCACGGCATCACGACTATGCCTTCAACGAGATCGAACGGATCGAGGTGCCGTTCATGCTGTTGTTCTTCCTGCTTGCCGGGGCGTCGCTCGAGTTCGCCGCTCTTGCCTCCGTCGGCTGGATCGCGGCCGCCTATGTGGCGCTGAGAGTGGCGGCGCGCGTCGTATTCGGAGAACTGGGTGCCCGGCTTGGGAGGGTTCCGCGGATCGAGCGCCACCTCTACGGCCCGGCGCTTTTGCCGCAAGCCGGTGTGGCGGTCGGCATGGCGCTTGTTGCGGCGGAGACCCTGCCGGTCTGGGAAGCTCAGATCGTGTCGCTTGTGATCGCTGCGACTGTGGTCTTTGAACTGGTTGGACCACCGATCACCCTCGCCGCATTGCGCCGGTCCGCTTGTACCGGGAAAACAGAGAAGACGAGCCTTACGCGTAACAAGCCGAAATAGCTGATTTGAGCTCGCCTCGAACAGCGCGGCGAAACGAGGCCCGCAACGGGCCGCAAGCCGAAATGATGTCGGCTTTGGGCGAAGCCACGGTGATCGCCACCGAACGTGCCATTGAAGGATTGATGGTGCAACTGGTGGCTACGTCCTGACGAACAAGGACCGGATCCGAGAGGTCATTCAACTTCTGGGACAGGCTCACGCCCGCCCCCGATTTGACCGCAGCCTTCCCGCCTCACTAAACTTGAGCTTCACGGCATAACTGCTTGTCGTCTGGCACTTCTAAAACATTCCAACCGCTCACACTGCCGCCAACATTCGGTGTTGGACCGATGCGGCAAGGCGCCGCAACCGCAACCCACGAAGGAGCGACCATCTACCACAGGGCATAAAGCACGAGCAGGAAGAACAACACAAGCAACGTCGCGACGAATCGACGTCGTTCATGCCGCCAGCCTCGGCTCGACCGGATCGATACCGGCACGCACGTCTTCGCTTCGGACTA
>JAJDOD010000154.1 GCA_022340315.1 Silicimonas sp.
CGGAGTGATCGGCAAATTGCGGACTTTCCGTTCGCGGTGAAACTGGTCTATGAAGCGACCGAGTCGGGGTGTGGCGCAGCCTGGTAGCGCACCTGTTTTGGGTACAGGGGGTCGTGAGTTCGAATCTCGCCGCCCCGACCAACACCGCTTACAGCCGGTGCCAAGTTCGGTTTCAGGGAATTATAGTATGCCGCCCCGGGGTCTTGCGGAATTTCTCTGACCACCGGTAATCGGTAAATCCATGTCGCGCGGAAATTGCGAAACAGGCGGATTTTAGCTGATTATTGCTGTAAAAAAGATGAACGGTATGTTAACAAAAGGGTGGAGCGCCATTTCGTCTGCTCTACAGCCTCATGGCATGGGGCTGTCCGTACTTAACTAACGGTGAGGTTCATGAGGGGGTTAACTCGTATCATAGCCGCGGCAAGCCTAATGGGCATAGTCGGCACCGCATCAAGCGCTGCGACATATACTTTCTACTTCTCAAGCAATTACTACTTGGGTGGAGATTCTCAAAACAAGACATTCCGCTCTGTTGAAGATCCGTCGATGACGGTAGATGTATCGGGGCACTATTACGGCCTGTCCGGAAGCAGCTACGTTGACGGTGGTGGCGCGGATGTCGACCTGAACGCTTATGGATTGATCAGCCAGAACGCTTACGAGTATGGTTCTCCGAACCATGCAATTGATAGCTGGGGCCGCGATGAGTCGATGAAATTCAGCTTCTCGAAGCTGGTTTCGCTGACGGGCACCTACATTTCCTGGGCGTATAGCAACTACGGTTCTGCGTCTTGGGACGTGTTCAAAGACGGCGAACTCGCAACTGTGGGTTCGGGGAGCGGGTGGAAAAATCTCGGTCTTGGCGAGAGCGATAATTTCGCGATCGGCACGCGCACCCAGACTTTCGGGTGCGGGTACAGACATATGTACACCTGCTACGATCAGTCGGCGATCAAGATCAAGAAGATTGTCGTCAATTATGACCCGACACCGGTGCCGCTTCCGGCAACCGGGCTGATGCTGCTGACCGCGCTTGGCGCAGTGGGTCTGCGGCGCCGCAAGGGCTGAACGACTACAAACGAACGAAGGCCGCGTCCCCAGGGCGCGGCCTTTTCTTTTTTGGCGTCCTCAGGTTGCCTGTTATCTGGTCGCCAACAGGTGTGAGCCATGTCGATCCGGAAGAGACTTACCGGCTCGGCGCGCGATGCCACGATTTGACCACATGATGTATCGGCACAGGCTCGCCCCCTAACATATTGTGTCTTTGTGGTTTTCCGGGTGGCGGGGGCGACGCCGGTTGCCCGGAGCACTACGTCAAGCGAAAAAAGTGACGAAATTGTGAAAAACGGCGTTGACGAATCCGGGCCGAATGCCGCAGGTTGTGTGGGCCGACCGGGAAGCCACAATATGTAGTGGAGTTCGGCGCCGGGACAAGATCACAGCTCAGTTCACCCTCTCCGAAGGGTAGCGCGGCTTATGCTGCGAACAGGGAAGCCTTGCCCGTCGTTCACTTTCCGGTCGGCCGAATGAAATCAGCGGGACCTGTCGAAAACAGGCAGGCCTGCAAAGATCGGGAATGCGGGGCCAATGAAAATCGAACGCACCTTTACCGAGGCAGGTAAGGACGCATACGCGAGCATAGAGTTCACCACCACATCGTCGGAGATCCGGAATCCGGATGGGACGATTGTCTTCAAGCTGGATGACGTGGAAGTGCCGGCGGCGTGGAGCCAGGTGGCTTCCGACGTGATTGCGCAGAAATACTTCCGCAAGGCCGGTGTTCCGGCACGTCTCAAGCCGGTGCGCGAGAAGGGCGTGCCGTCATTCCTCTGGCGGTCGGTGCCCGACGATGCGGCGCTGGCCGAGTTGCCGGAGGACGAGCGTTTCGGAGGCGAGACGAAAGCGGCGCAGGTGTTCGACCGCCTCGCAGGTGCGTGGTGCTACTGGGGCTGGAAGGGCGGCTATTTTTCGACCGAGAAGGACGCGCGCGCCTATTTCGACGAGATGCGTTACATGCTGGCGACCCAGCGCGCCGCGCCAAACTCGCCGCAATGGTTCAACACCGGTTTGCACTGGGCCTATGGGATCGACGGACCGAGCCAGGGTCATCACTACGTGGATTACAAGACGGGCAAGCTGACCAAGTCGGACAGCGCCTATGAGCACCCCCAGCCGCACGCCTGTTTCATCCAGTCCTGCGCGGACGATCTGGTGAACGAAGGCGGCATCATGGACCTCTGGGTTCGCGAGGCGCGTCTTTTCAAGTACGGCTCGGGCACGGGCACCAATTTCAGCCATCTCCGCGGCGAGGGCGAGAAGCTCTCGGGCGGTGGCAAATCTTCCGGTCTGATGGGCTTCCTGAAGATCGGCGATCGCGCAGCCGGCGCGATCAAATCGGGCGGGACAACCCGTCGGGCAGCGAAGATGGTGATCGTAGACGCCGATCACCCTGACATCGAGGACTTCATCAATTGGAAAGTCATTGAAGAGCAGAAAGTCGCGTCGATCGTCGCCGGCTCGAAGATGCATGAGCGTGAACTCAACGGCATTTTCGCGGCGATCAAGGCGTGGGATGGAAGCGAGGAAGACGCATTCGATCCGGCCAGGAACGACGGCCTGAAAGCTGCCATTCGGTCGGCGAAAAAGGCGGCCATTCCAGAGACTTACGTCAAGCGCGTTTTGGACTATGCGCGCCAAGGTTATGCTTCGATCGAATTTCCGACCTATGACACCGACTGGGACTCGGATGCATATAACAGCGTCTCGGGGCAGAACTCGAACAACTCGATCCGCGTCACCGACGCCTTCCTTGAAGCGGTGAGGAACGATGACGACTGGGAACTGATCCGCCGTACCGACGGCAAGATCGCGAAGACCGTGAAGGCGCGCGATTTGTGGGAGCAGGTGGGCCACGCGGCCTGGGCCTGCGCCGATCCCGGTATCCAGTACCATGACACGGTCAACGCCTGGCACACCTGTCCCGAGGACGGCGAGATCCGCGGATCGAACCCGTGCTCGGAGTACATGTTCCTCGACGACACCGCGTGTAACCTGGCGTCCATGAACCTGCTGACCTTCTACAAGAACAGCAAGTTCCAGGCGGACGACTACATGCACGCCACCCGGCTCTGGACGCTGACGCTGGAGATCAGCGTGATGATGGCGCAGTTCCCGTCGAAAGAGATCGCACAGCTGTCCTATGACTTCCGGACGCTGGGCCTGGGCTACGCCAACATCGGTGGCTTGCTGATGAACATGGGGTACTCCTATGACAGCGACGAAGGACGCGCGCTGACCGGAGCGCTGACCGCGATCATGACAGGGGTGGCTTATGCCACTTCGGCCGAGATCGCCAAGGAGTTGGGACCGTTCCCAAGCTACGAGCGCAACGCGAAGCACATGCTGCGGGTCATCCGCAATCACCGCCGCGCCGCACATGGCGAGACGGAAGGGTATGAGGCGATGAACGTGAACCCCGTCGCTCTCGACCTCGTGAATTGCCCCGACCAGAAGCTGACGAAGCTGGCCGGCAAGGCCTGGGACGAGGCGCTGAAGCTGGGTGAGAAGCACGGCTACCGCAACGCTCAGGCCACCGTGATTGCGCCGACCGGCACGATCGGGCTGGTGATGGATTGCGACACCACGGGCATCGAGCCGGACTTCGCGCTGGTCAAGTTCAAGAAGCTGGCCGGTGGCGGCTACTTCAAGATCATCAACCGCTCGGTGCCTGCGGCACTGGAGACGCTGGGCTATTCGTCCAGCCAGATCGAGGAGATCGTGTCCTATGCCGTGGGCCACGGCACGCTTGGCAATGCGCCTGGCATCAACCACACCGCGCTTGTGGGCCACGGCTTCGGCCAGGCCGAGATCGACAAGCTCGAGGCGTCGTTGCCATCTGCGTTCGATATCCGGTTCGTCTTCAACCAGTGGACGCTGGGAGAAGAGTTCTGCACCGGCACGCTGGGCATTCCGGCCGAGAAGCTCACCGATCCGTCCTTCGATCTGCTCCGGCATCTCGGGTTCACGAGGAAGGACATCGAAGCGGCGAACGACCATGTGTGCGGGACGATGACGCTGGAAGGCGCGCCCTATCTGAAGGAAGAGCACTATCCGGTGTTCGACTGCGCCAATCCCTGCGGCAAGAAGGGCAAGCGGTTCCTCAGCGTAGACAGCCACATCACCATGATGGCGGCCGCGCAGAGCTTCATCTCGGGCGCGATCAGCAAGACGATCAACATGCCGAACGATGCCACCATCGAGGACTGCAAGGCGGCCTATGAGTTGTCGCACCGGCTTGGTGTGAAGGCCAACGCGCTTTACCGCGATGGCTCGAAGCTGAGCCAGCCGTTGTCGTCGGCGCTGGTCGAGGACGATGAAGAGGCGGCGGAAGTTCTCGAGAGCGGCAGCCCGCAGGAAAAGGCGGTCGTTCTGGCCGAGAAGATCGTCGAGAAGATCGTCTACAAGGAAGTCGCCAAGAGCCAGCGGGAGCGGATGCCTGAGCGGCGTCGCGGCTATACCCAGAAGGCCATCGTCGGCGGTCACAAGGTGTATCTCCGCACCGGCGAGTACCAGGACGGGTCGCTGGGCGAGATCTTCATCGACATGCACAAGGAAGGTGCGGGTTTCCGGGCGATGATGAACAACTTCGCCATCGCGGTTTCGGTCGGTCTCCAGTACGGCGTTCCGCTTGAGGAGTTTGTCGACGCCTTCACCTTCACCCGTTTTGAACCCGCGGGCATGGTGCAGGGCAACGAGACGATCAAGAACGCGACCTCGATCCTCGACTACATCTTCCGCGAGCTTGCGGTCAGCTATCTCGACCGCACTGACCTGGCGCATGTGAAGCCGGATGGTCCGACCTTCGACGAACTGGGCCGGGGCGAGGAAGAGGGCATTGCCAACTTCAAGGAAATGCCGGGCACCGGCGGATCGAGCCAGTTCGATGTTCTGAGGAAGGTCGTGTCGGCGGGCTATACGCGGGGCCGCGTGCCGCAGGAACTGGTTGTCGTCGATGGCGGTGCCCGCGCGACGGCGTTTGCCGGGGCGTCCGATCCGGCGGCGGCGCTTCAAACGCTGGTGCCCGAGATCGGGACGGCACCGGTTGCCGAAGCCGCAGTCGAAAGCGGCACGGTGAAGATGGACGAGCGCGCAAAGGCCAAGATGCAGGGCTACGAGGGTGATCCCTGCGGCGATTGCGGCAACTACACGCTGGTGCGCAACGGCACCTGCATGAAGTGCAACACCTGCGGCGGGACGTCGGGGTGTAGCTGAATCACTTGGGGCGGGCGCGATCCTCGGCATTGAGGTGCGTGTCCGCAGCGGACAGGGTGGGGCGTCTTCGCGTCTCCCCACTCGAGCGGGGCGAGGCCCGCAAGTTTCCTTCGGAAACTCGCTACACCTCGCTCAACAAGTTCCCTAACGGGAACTCATTGGGGGTTGGGACTTTCCCCTGGAGCAAGGCTCCATTCCCGGCCCCCGCGGAAGGCGCTGCCTTTCGGTGGGATGGGTGCGCTCATCCTGAACGCGGGTCAGGCCGCAGGCAGAAACCGGGCGGTACATAAAGAGTGAGCCTGACAAGCGAAACTGGGCCTCCCTCGGGAGGCCCATTTTCTTGTCAGTCCATGCCAGCCTTCGCTATCGCTCCGGCGATCTCACCTGAAAGCCGTCCACTGGATGGCTTTCCGAGCGGTTCGATCCAAGCGAAACCGGGCCTCTCGCGGGGTGGGGCATTATCCTGTCAGGCCGGAATTCAGGCGGCGTCCGCGCGCCCCATCTGTCGAACCATGAACCAGCGCCCGGCGAGCGTCAGGAGCGACCAGCGGTGCGCGCCGCGCAGGGCTGTGACCGGTGTCTGTTCGATCAGCTGGCGCAGATAGATCAGCCCGTCCATGTGGAAATCGTTCAGCCACATCATGAAACTCATACCCCAGGGATAGCTCTCGGGTGTGTCCGTTTCGGTCACAATGACGCTGTTCCGTTTGCGCTTGAACCTGTGCTCGACCACCGACTGAGTTTCATAGCCGCCGCCGGGCTTCGCTTCCATCAGCCGTGTCACCTGGAGATCGGGCTCGTCTGTCTCGATGCGGGCCCAGAAATTGGGCTGTTCGGGATCGAATGCGGATGGAGCGTCTACAAGGCCTTCTTCCCTGAGCATCTTGTTGATCTCGTAAGCCGGGTCGTCCTCATCGAGGCCGATCGCCTCAAGGAACTCCTCGTTGCTCTCGAATTCGGGAACCTCTGGCTTCTCAACGTCGCTGAAAATGTCAGGCAACGGCATTCCGTACCAGACCGGAAAGGCACCGTCTTTTCCGACCGGGCCGCACCGAAAGTGCCCGCGTTCGCTATCCGGCCGCAACGGGTACCACGCGCGGACGGCCTCGGGCTCTGCGCGGACCCGGATCCTGCCTTTCAGAACCGGATGGTGCGGCTTGGTGGCCGACTGCCAGAAGGGAATCTTTGCCTGGCCCCACATCATGCCCCAGATGCCGAGACCGAGGCAGATCAGCAGCCCAAGAACGGCGCTTGGAATGATTGCCATCACGATGCCGAACGCACTGAGAAGAAAGGCGATCGCGAGTGTTTCTTCCTGAGCATTCGGGAACACGATGGCGTGGCCAGCGATGAGTGCGAGATGAACAAGCGTCAGCGCAATCAGCCCGGTGGTCGATCCTGCCAGGCCGTTCAGCCCAACGAGGCCCAGAAATGCGAAGATTACGAAGGGGATAGCGGCTGCGAATGCAATCAGACGGCGCAATCGCCACGCGCGGTAGAGGATTACATCGAGTGATGGATATTCAAACGGCATTCGGGCTGCCTCCTCTCAATGGACCACGTTTGCACCACGGGAATGGGGCAACAATGAGACGGGAGGATTCGACAAGACCTGAGATTGCGGCAGAGCAGAGTGTGCAGCGGCATTACATCTTGGCGTTGCGATTCGGGGGGGCGAGGTGGCGATTTGGGAAAGTGAGGTGTTCTGCGAGATGCCGCGGAAGTCGAGCAGAGTGGAAGAAATTGGCGGAACTCCGCGAAGTCATGCATCTTACGGATTGCCGAAATCGCGCGCCTGTCTTCATCAGTCTTTTGTTTCTCAACAGCTTGCCAGCCGGGGAGGAGTGAATGCCTGCCGGTGGCAGCGGTTGGGGGGCGGCGACCCGCCGCATCGTGGACGCGTGCGCCGGATTCGTGCTAGGATCACGGCATCGCTTTCGGCCTTCGCGGCAATCGGGCTGGGTGGACGAATTGCATTATTGCAAGGCGGAAGCGACGTATGAGTGCCGCGCGGATTTTTCCTGTGTTCTGGATTGACCGCGCCTTGTTGCCGAAATCCACAATTCTGTTCCAGGGAGATTTTCGATGGCCGAGAATGCCAGCCCGCAGCGTTCGCCTCTCAAATTCATGACCTCCAATATCCATTCGAAACAACCGCCGCCCGATACATTGCGACGATCCGGAGCGAACGCAGATGTCGAGCCGAAGTCGGCAACTGCGCGGGATGCGATCGAGGACGTCGAGGATATGTGGGATAACGTGCCAGTCTGAATACTCGACGTAACGGCGCTTGAGTTGGCACCCTCTAGGCGCGTATGAGAAGTCATGGGACGCGAAGAGCAGGTTTCGGCACCGGACATCGTAAAGACAGAGCGCCGCGGCGCGGTGCTGATCATTGCGCTGGACAATCCTCCGACTGCTGCGCTTTCCGCAAAAGTGCGCCTTGCGCTGATGCTGGAATTGGAACGCGCCATGCGCGACGATGCGGTTCAGGCCATCGTCATCACGGGCACAAATGGCGCTTTCGCGACGGGGGCGGGGCTTGCGGAAAACGTTCCCGAGGAAACACCCAGCCTGGCTGAGATCTGCGATCTGGTAGAGGCGTCAGAGAAACCCGTTGTCGCGGCCATTGGCGGGCCTGCGCTTGGCGGCGGACTGGAGCTGGCGGCGGCGACGCACTTGCGCGTTGCGAACTCGGCCGCTCGGCTCGGAGCCCCCGACATAACCTTGGGCCTGGTGCCCAATGCCGGCGGAACCCAGAGATTGCCCAAGATCATTGGTGGCGTTGCGGCGCTGAAGCTCTTGCTGAGCGGGAGGGCGGTGCCTGGCGCCGCGGCGTTGAAACTGGGGTTGGTGGATGTTCTGGACGATTCCGATCTGCTGGGGAATGCCGTCGACCAGGCCGAGCATCTGATTCAAAGTGATGGTGCTCTGCGTCGCAGTTCGACACGACGCGACCGGGTGGGCGAGGGGACGGCGTTTCTCGAGGCCGTTGCGGCCCATCGAAAGGCGGCCAATGCCTCGCCGCTGGATGCTCCGCTTCGCATGATCGAGTGTGTCGAGGCATCGCTTCTGTTACCATACGAGATCGGTCGTGGGCTTGAAGAGGCGGCTTACGAAGACCTTGTAAGCTCTGAACACTCAAAATCTCTTCGCTACGTCTTTGCCGCCGAACGCCACCTGCAGGCCGCGACCCGCTGGGAAGGACGCGTAGAGTCCAGGGCCATGAACGGTGTCACCATCGTCGGCGCGCGCGGTCTTGCCGCCGAGGTCGCGGTGCAGTGCCTCGATGCCGGTTTCATGGTCACGGTTGCCGAGGTGAACGAGGCTGCGATGGAGGATGGCGTCGGGCGGATCATCGGCCATTTCGACGCT
Organism: Silicimonas sp.; assembly: GCA_022340315.1. Taxonomy (GTDB): domain Bacteria; phylum Pseudomonadota; class Alphaproteobacteria; order Rhodobacterales; family Rhodobacteraceae; genus JAJDOD01. The sequence goes on from JAJDOD010000154.1 coordinate 8,650, forward strand.
CGCGTTGCAGCTGGAAAGATGACAGAGGACGCGGTCGAGCAGGTGCTTGACCGGATGCACGCCGTTGCCGGATACGATCGGGTTGCGCAGGCGGACGTGGTCATTGATCCCTCGCCTACACTGACGAAGGCGAGGGTTCTCGAGCTCGATTCGATGATGAAAGCGGGTGCAGTCCTGCTTTTGGGCAGCGAGAAGGTCGAGGTCGGGACGGTTGCTGCAATTACCGGCCGTACATCCGACGTCGTGGGAATGCGTTTCTTTCCTGGTGTGCGCAAGAACCGGCTTATCGAAATGACCGTAACGGAAGCGACCGGACCGCGCGCGGTTGCCACGGCGAGGGCGCTGGCGCGCAAGCTGGACCGGCTTATCGTCGATACGGCCCCTTCGAAGGAAGCGGTCGGGACGCGGATACTCGAGGCGCTTCACGCGGCGGCTGATCTCTGTCTCGAGGACGGCGCGAGCGTGTCGCAGATTGATGCGGCCCTCAAGGATTGGGGCCTGCCTTTCGGTTCATTTGCCTGGCGCGACCTGACCGGGATCAAGCGTTCCAGCGCGCCGCGCGGCACCGAAGGGTTGCGGGGTGGGGGCATCGACGCCGTGTTGATTTCCACCGGGCGGCTGGGGATGACGACGGGGCGCGGGTATTTCACCTATGCGCAGAGAGGGAAGCCG
>JAJDOD010000185.1 GCA_022340315.1 Silicimonas sp.
CGCTGGACCTGGACTTGTGGGTTCTGACGCATACGGAGTTGCGGAACACCGCGCGGATCAGGGCGCTGATGACGTTTCTTTACGATGCCCTGAACGCGGACGCGGATCTTTGGGGTGGGCGGCGCAAGGAAACCGGAACGCCGAACTTTCTGCCGAGAGAGGGCTGGACCTAGCCGGTGACGTCGAAGAAGCCGTAATTCTCGTCGATCGAGCCGAAGGCGCAGTTGGCGTCGAGAAGGCCGATGTGGATGTCCTCGTCGCTGGCCTGCGAGAGGTCGCCCATGTCGACGAAGCTGGCCGATACCGAGGTCAGCACCGGGGCCTTGGGATCAGCGAGATCCCAGGTGAGATAGCCGCAGACGAGATTGCGGTTGCCATCCCAGGTGCCCATGAAATCGACGGTGCCATAGAGTTGGTCCATCGGGTACCAGGTGATGCGGTAGCCGGTCAGGTGGTGGACCGGTCCCATGCGGGTTAGAATGCTCGCGTCGTCGCTGCCGGCCTTCGATCTTGTAGCCGTGAGAGGAAGGCCGATGACCGGCATGCGCGTCCGTGGTTCGGTACGGGTTTCGACGCTTTCGAAAAATGCGACCGTCGCGTTGATAAGCGCCTGGTTCTCGACCGGAAACTCGGTGAGGGACACGCCCTGGGTCTCGGCTGAAGCAGCCGTTGCCAACGCCGAGAGCGCGGACCCGAGGAACATATTGAGAAACCAGTTACGCATGGGCCATTTATACGCGCGGCGCGAAAATGCGGCAAGAAAATGGCGAGAAACGGGCTTAAGCAGGGCCCGGATTTTTCCTATGTGTGGACAATCTGCCAGACTGCGTGGGATTGTCCTGGTTCCTTAGCTGTAACGTCCCTCGAAATCTTCGGGCACCAGCAGGATATCGCGAGTCACCTCGTTGATGTCGCGCTTTCCGCAAAGCGCCATCGAGGTGTCGAGTTCCTTGTGGAGGACGTTCAGCGCCTCGGTCACGCCCCTCTCGCCCATCGCGCCGAGGCCGTAGACGAAGGCGCGTCCGATCATGGTGCCCTTGGCGCCCAGCGCGCGGGCCTTGAGGATGTCCTGGCCCGAGCGGATGCCGCTGTCGAGCCAGATCTCGGTCTTGTCGCCAACCGCCCGGACGATGGGCTCCAGCATCCGGATCGAGGAGAGCGCCCCATCGAGCTGCCGCCCGCCGTGGTTCGAGACGATGATGGCGTCGGCGCCCAGTTCGGCGGCCTTTTCGGCGTCTTCCACGTCGAGGATGCCCTTCAGGATCACCTTGCCGTCCCACATGTCCATGAGCTGTTTCACGCGGTCCCAGTCGAGCGAGGGGTCGAAGGCCTCGGCGATCCAGCCCGAGAGCGAGGCGGGGTCGGAGACGCCGCTGGCGTGGCCGACGACATTGCCGAAGAAGCGGCGCTTGGTTTGCAGCATCTCCAGCCCCCAGGGGATCTTGGTCATCATGTTGGCAATGGAGGCAGGTGTCAGCTTGGGCGGCGCGGAGAGGCCGTTCTTGATGTCCTTGTGGCGCTGGCCCATGATCTGGAGGTCGACGGTGATGACGAGCGCCGAGCAGTTCGCGGCCTTGGCGCGGCTCATCAGCCGGTTCATGAAGTCATCGTCCTTCAGCGTGTAGACCTGGAACCAGAAGGGGGTGTCGGTGTTTTCGGCCACGTCCTCGATCGAGCAGATCGACATGGTGGAGAGCGTGAAGGGGACGCCGAACTTGGCCGCCGCGCGGGCCGCCTTGATTTCGCCGTCCGCCGATTGCATGCCGAGGAGGCCGACGGGCGCCAGCGCCACCGGCATGGCGACGTCCTGCCCGGCCATCTGCGTTTTCGTGGTGCGATTGGTCATGTCGACCGCGATCCGCTGGCGGAGGCGGATCTCGTTGAAGTCGCTGACATTCTCGCGGAACGTCTGTTCCGACCACGAGCCGCTTTCGGCGTAGTCGTAGAACATCTTCGGGACGCGGCGGCGGTAAAGGCGCTTGAGGTCGGCGATCTCGGTGATTGCGGGCATGTCGGGCGGGTCCCTCTTGGTGTTGTCGTGGAGTAGCAAGGCTTGGGGCCGGGCGCAATCTTGCGGGCGTTGCAGGGGCTCCGCCCCGCTCGTCGCTCGAAAGGTCCACCGGACCTTTCGCCGGCTTCGCCGGACCGCTCCTCGCTCCCCGGGATATTTTCGGGCCGATAATGGACTTTCTAGATTTTTTGGATTTTCGCCAAGGATTGACCTTCGGGCTGCGTCGTACCCATCGTGATGCGCATGACGACCTCGGATGAAGCGCTGGCGCGCGCGGCCGCGAATGGCGACGGGGAGGCCTTTTCGAGCCTCCTCGAGCGGCATTACGACCGGGTGTTCCGGCTGGCGTTTCGGTTGACCGGCGCGCGCGCGGAGGCCGAGGACCTGTGCCAGGATGTCTGCGCCGCCCTGCCGGGCAAGCTCTCGGCGTTCCGGGGCGAGGCGCGGTTCACCACGTGGCTTTACCGGGTGGTGATGAACGCAGGGCTGGACAGGCGGCGGCGGCGGGCGACGTATGCCAAGGCCGCCGATGGCTGGGGCGAGGTCGAGGTCGCGCGCCGGGCGGAGGCGGCGGAGACGGCGGCGGCGGTGGACTGGCTGACGCGTGCGATGCGCGCCCTGCCGGAGGAATTGCGGGACACGGTGGCGCTGGTGCTGGACGAGGTGAGCCATGCCGAGGCAGGCGAGATCCTCGGGGTCAGCGAGGGCACGGTGAGCTGGCGTGTCTCGGAAGCGAAAAAGCGCCTGCGGGCGCTGAAGGAGGCCGAGGATGGCTGACGAATTCGACGATCTGAAGGCGGCGTTCGACGCTTTAACACCGGAGCCTGACACCCTGAAAAAGCGGGAGAATATCGCACGGGCAGAAGAAATTTTCAGCAAGTCCCAAGGAACTCGGACGGGCGCGCGTCAGACAGTTCAGAAAGGCCGGATGTCCCGGCTTCTGGACGGAGTGACCGCCATGACAACTTTCCTGACTTCCCGCGCGGGGCTGACCGCGAGCACGGCGCTGGTGGCCGTGGGCATGATCGCGATACTGCCGGAGATGCGCACGCCGGGCGCGCTCTTTGGTCCCGAGACCGCAGTCCTCGACAGCGTTCCAGAAAAAGCGGAAACGACCGGGCAGCGCCGGAACCGGGCCGAACCTGTCGAGCAGGACAGTGTCGGCGCGCAAACGTCTGCTTCCCCGGCTGCGAACGAAGTGCGGCGACAGGATGGATTGCCGTCCATAGAGACATCTTCGGCGGACCTGGCATTCCGGGATGACCGGGCCGCGGGTGCACCGATGGTTCAGGACGAACCGATGATGGAGGCGGAAGTGGCCGAGGAGAGCTTTGCGCCGCAGGTGCAGGGCCGGGCGCTGTCGGACATGGCGCTGGTCGCCCCTGCCCCGGCGCCCGCTGCCGGGGCCAAGCGGCTGGTGGTGGAGCCCTCGGACGTGGTGGTGATGCCCGAAAGCGACACGGAGGCCTATGCCAGCGCGCCGGAGAATCGGCTGAAGGTGGTGGCGGAGGAGCCTGTTTCGACCTTTTCCATCGACGTGGACACGGCGAGTTACGGCGTCGTGCGCTCGTCTCTGACGGCTGGGGTGATGCCGCCGAAGGATGCGGTTCGGGTCGAGGAGATGGTGAACTATTTCCCCTACGCCTACCCCGACCCGGATGGGGTGCATCCCTTCCAACCGACGATCTCGGTGGTGCCGACGCCCTGGAACCAGGGCACGCGCCTTGTTCATATCGGTATCCAGGGCGAGTTGCCCGCCGTCGAGGATCGACCGCCGCTGAACCTGGTGTTCCTGATCGACACCTCCGGCTCGATGCAGGATGCCAACAAGCTGCCGCTTTTGAAGCAGTCTTTCCGGTTGATGTTGAGTGAGTTGCGCCCGGAAGATGAAGTGTCGATCGTGACCTATGCCGGGTCGGCAGGCCAGGTGCTGAAGCCGACACCGGCGGCGGAGCGTTCGGTCATTCTCGATGCGCTCGACCGGCTGGAGGCAGGCGGTTCGACCGCCGGGCAGCAGGGGTTGCAGCAGGCCTATGCCGTGGCCGAGGGGATGGCTGGCGATGGCGAGGTGACGCGGGTGATCCTGGCGACGGATGGGGATTTCAACGTCGGTTTGTCGGACCCCGAGGCGCTGAAGGAGTTCATCGCGGAGAAGCGCGAGAGTGGCACGTATCTGAGCGTGCTGGGGTTCGGGCGTGGCAATCTTGACGATGCGACGATGCAGGCGCTGGCGCAGAACGGGAATGGGCAGGCGTCGTATATCGACACGCTTTCCGAGGCGCGGAAGGTGCTGGTGGACCAGTTGACCGGCGCCCTGTTCCCGATAGCGAATGACGTGAAGATCCAGGTGGAGTTCAATCCTGCCGCCATCGCGGAGTACCGGCTGATCGGCTACGAGACGCGGGCGCTGGCGCGGGAGGATTTCAACAATGACCGGGTGGATGCGGGCGATATCGGCGCGGGCCACCGGGTGACGGCGATCTACGAGGTGACGCCGGTTGGCTCGGACGCGATCCTGAACGGGCCGCTGCGCTATGGCGAGATGCCGGCACTGATGGGCGACCTGGCCGAGCTTGGGTTCTTCAAGCTGCGCTACAAGGCCCCCGGCGAGGCGACGAGCGTGCTGATCGAGCAGCCGATCCCGGTGCCGGATACTGCTGCGTCGGATGACGTGCGGTTCTCGATCGCCATGGCGGGGTTCGGGGAGCTGTTGCGGGGCGGCAGTTACCTGGGCAACTGGGGCTGGGACGAGGCGATTGCGCTGGCCAGCGGCGCGCGGGGCGAGGACCCGTTCGGGTATCGCGCGGAAGCGGTGACGCTGATGCGGCTGGCAGAGGCGCTGGATCGGTAGGGGTGTTGTGGGGCTCTGCCCCACGCCCCGGGATATTTCCGCCAGAAAGAAGGGTTTGGGCCGGGATATTCGTCCGGCCCTACGCCCGTGTCAGCAGGACGCCCGCGACGATGAGGGCGGCGGCGATGGCCTTGGCGCGGTCCATGCGTTCGCCGAAGGCCAGCCAGCCGATGAGGACGGCGAAGAGGATCGAGGTTTCGCGAAGCGCGGTGACGAGTGCAATCGGTGCCTGTGTCATGGCCCAGACGGCGATGGCGTAGGCGCCGTAGGAGAAGATGGCGGCCATGCCGCCGAGGAGCCAGATGCGCGGCGCGGCGCGGAAGACGCCCCTGCCCCGAAGCGCCAGGAGCGTCGGCGTGAAGATCAGCGCGTCAGTGACAAACAGCCAGGCGACGTACATCGCGGCATCGCCGGCGGCACGCGCGCCAAGCCCGTCGACCATCGAGTAGCCCGCAGTCATCGCCGCCGAGCCGAGCGCCAGCGGTACCAGGCGGCGGGATTCGCCCGAGGTGAAGGCGCCCCGGCCCATGACCAGGATGCCGAGGCCGAGGACGAGGACTGCGAACATCTCCTGCGCGCGCAGCGTCTCGTTCAGCAGGGCGGCGCTGAGGGCGAGGACGATGAGGGGCGCGGCGCCGCGCGCGATGGGGTAGACCCGGCTGAGATCGCCGTGCTCGTAGGCGAAGGCGAGGAACAGCTTGTAGCCCGCGTGGAAGAGGCCCGAGGCGAGTAGCCAGGGCCAGATGTCGCGCGGCGGCCCGCCGTTGGCGGCGACGAAGACGAGGCCGAAGCCGCCCTGCACCAGCGTCATCACAAGCATGGTGGTGACCTTGGAGGCCCCGATGCGGATCAGGGCGTTCCAGCTGGCATGGAGGAGGGCCGCACCGAGGACGGCGGCAAAGACGAGGGCGCTCATGGCCTCTGCTCTAGGCCCGTCGGCAGGCACTGGCAAGCGGGACCTTTCCACCTGCGGACCACCGTGTTAACGCGGCTCTGATGTTGGAGATCTTCCTCAAGACGCTGCCGTTCTTCGCCGTCATCGCCTTGGGCTATGGTGCAGGGAAAACTCGGTTTTTCACCGAGGAAGCGACCGCCTACCTGACCAGGTTCGTCTTCTACTTCGCGCTTTCGGCGATGATCTTCCAGTTCACGGCGACACTTCAGATCTGGGAGGTTCTGGACTGGACGTTCATCCTTGCCTACCTCGCCGCGTCGAGCGTGGTCTACCTGATCGTGACCGCCGTCGCGCGGTATCGCGGGGTGAGCCTTGCCGAAGGCGCGTTCGAGGCGCAATGCGCGGTGATCGGAAATGTCGGCTTCCTCGGCGTGCCGATGCTGGCGCTTCTCCTGGGCCAGGCGGCGGTGGCGCCGATCATCCTGATGCTGGCGGTCGATCTGATCGTGTTCGGGTCGCTCGTGGTGATCCTGGTGAGCGCGGGCGGGGGCCGGTTGTCGCTGGCGACGTTCGGGACGGTGGGGATGGGATTGCTGAAAAATCCGATGATCGTTTCGATCGTGCTGGGTTTCGTCTGGTCGAGTTGGCGACTGCCGATGCCGGAGGTCGGGCGCGAGTTCCTGACCCTTCTCGGATCGGCGGCGACACCGGGAGCGCTTTTTGCCATCGGGGCGTCGCTCGCCTCGAAGAGTACGGAGCGGGCGAGCGTTGCTCTTTGGCTCGCTTTCGCCAAGCTCATCCTGCATCCCGCAGCGGTGGCGGTCAGCGTGCTTCTGATCTTTCCGGTCGAACCCTTCGCAGCGAAAGTCATGATCGCCGCGGCGGCCTTGCCGGTGGCGGGCAACATCTTCATCCTGGCGCAGCACTATCGGGTCGCACCGCAGCGGGTATCGGCGTCAATCCTGTTTTCAACCGCGATCTCGGTTTTCACGGTGGCGGGCGCCATCGCCTGGATCGGAACATTTTGAGGGAGGCAGAATGGAAACGGTAAGCGAAAACAAGTGCTTCGGGGGCAAGCAAGGGGTGTACCGGCATCGCTCGGCGGCGACGGGCTGCGAGATGACCTTCGGGCTTTTCCTGCCGCCGGTTTCCGGGCCGGTCCCTGTGCTCTGGTACCTGTCGGGGCTGACCTGCACGCATGAAAACGCGATGGTGAAAGCCGGCGCGCAGGGTTTCGCCGCCGAGGCGGGCGTTGCGCTGATCTTTCCCGACACCTCGCCGCGCGGCGAGGGTGTGGCCGATGACGAAGCCTTCGACCTTGGACAGGGAGCCGGGTTTTATGTCGACGCGACAGAGGCGCCGTGGGCACCGCATTTCCGCATGGAAAGCTATGTGCTGGGTGATCTGAGCGATCTTGTCTTCGCAGCCTTTCCACTTGACCGGGACGCACAGGCGATCACCGGGCATTCGATGGGGGGACATGGCGCGCTGACGCTGGCGGCGAAATCGCCGGGGCGGTTCCGTTCGGTCTCGGCCTTCTCGCCAATCTGCAACCCGACCGAGAGTGACTGGGGCCGCAAGCAATTCGACGCCTATCTCGGCAGCGTGGACGCGGGGCGCGCCCATGACGCGAGCCTTCTGGCGGCGGCGGGCAAGCTGGGCCTGCCGCTTCTGACCGACACCGGGACCGCCGACCAGTTCAGCGACCTGTTGCGGACGGACACGCTCAAGGCGGCGGTCGCCGGGCGTGAAGATGCGGCCGTGCGGATGCAGGACGGCTACGACCACTCGTACTTCTTCGTCGCCACCTTCATGCGCGAGCATGTCGCGTTCCACGCGCGCCACCTTTGCCCATGATTTACGTCGATGCCGATGCCTGCCCTGTGAAGAGCGAGGTCGAGACCGTGGCGACACGGCACAAGGTGAGGGTGGCGATGGTCTCGAACGGGGGCATCCGCCCCTCGCCCAACCCGCTGATCGAGAGCGTTTTCGTGGACAGCGGAGCGGACGAGGCGGACAAATGGATCGCCGAACATGCCGGGCCCGGCGACGTCGTGGTGACGGCGGACATCCCTCTTGCGGCGCGCGCGGTCGAGGCGGGCGCGACGGTTCTGAAGCCCAATGGCGAGGCGCTGACCGAACGCAACGTCCGCGAGGCGCTGGCGATGCGCGACCTGGCCGCCGACCTGCGCGCGGCGGATCCGTTCCGCCAGGGCGGCGGCAAGGGGTTCACACGGACCGACCGGAGCCGGTTCCTGGAGGCGCTGGAGCGGGTGCTGCGCCTGGGCCGGGGAAAATCCTGAGGCCGCGACTTCGGGGCTCTGCCCCGGACCGGAGAGTATTTTCGACGAGAAGAAGCTGTGGTTCCCCCGTCGAAGGGGATCGGTATGCTGGCCGGGCGATTTTTCGATTCGGATCTCTCACATGGCGCTCGCGACTGACCGTGCCCCCCTGACCGGCGCCCTCTGGGCGCTGTTCGCCACGGTGGCGTTCACCATGGTGGACGTGATCGTGAAGTTCCTGTCCTCGGACTATTCGCATTACCAGGTGACGTTCCTGCGCACGCTGGTGGGCGTCATTGTCCTTCTGGCGGTGATCGTACCGCTTTCGGGCGGGTCGTACGACTTCCGTACCCGGCGGCTTGGGTGGCACATGACGCGCGGCGTCTGCGTGGTCTTCGCCAATCTCTGCTTTTTCCTGGCCCTTGCCGCCATGCCGCTGGCCGAAGCGGTGGCGGTGTTCTTCGTGAGCCCCTTCCTGATCGCGCTGTTCTCGATCCTGTTCCTGGGTGAGACCGTCGGCCCGCGCCGCTGGGCAGCCATTGCCGTGGGCATGCTGGGCGTTCTGGTGGTGTTGCGCCCCGGAACGGCGGCGTTCCAGCCGGCCGCGTTGCTGCCGATCCTCGCGGCGGCGGGGTACGGGATGCTGCATATCCTCACGCGGCGCATCGGGGATACCGAGAGCGCGGCGGTGCTGACCTTTTATTCCATGATCTGCATGCTGGCGGTTGCGGGTCTGGCCGGGCTGCTGTTCGGAGCCGGGCAATTCGATGTCTTCGATCACCCGTCGATGGCCTACCTTTTCCGCGCCTGGGTCTGGCCTGCGGCGTTCGACATGGCGCTCATGATCGGGTTGGGCGTGGCGATTGCGGTGGCGGGGTTCGCTATCTCCGAGGCGTATCGGCGTTCGGAACCTGCGTTCATCGCGCCTTTCGAGTACGTGGCGCTGCCGCTTTCGGTTCTTTGGGGCATCCTGGTTTTCGGGGAATGGCCCGATGGCTGGGCACTGGCCGGGATCGCGCTTATCCTGGCCTCGGGCATGGTGCTGGTATGGCGGGAAGCGGTCGCGCGGAAGTCGGGCGAGGTCGATATGCCCGATCGGATTTGAAGGAGGTCATGAATGGTTGAAGCGGTTGTCTGGGACATCGGCAACGTGTTGGGTATCTGGGACCCGGTGGGCTATTACGATGCCCGCATCGGACCCGAGGCGCGGGAACGGTTCTTTGCCGAGACCGGGATCGAGGCCGTGAACGAGCAACTGGACATGGGCGCGCGCGCGACGGAGACGCTTGCGGCTCATGCCGAAAAGCATCCCCAATGGGCGGCCGAGATCCGGGCCTGGTTCGATGACTGGGCGTTGATGTTCGCCAAGCCGGTCGAGGGATCCGCGGAGGTGTTCGAGGAGGTCAAGGCGGCCGGCTTCCCGGTTTTCGCCTTGTCGAACTTCTGGGCGGAAACGCTTGTGATCGCGAAGGAAATACATCCTGTGCTAAAAGGGTTCGACCGCGAGTTCGTTTCGGCGCACCTGCAATGCATCAAGCCCGATCCGGCGATCTATGCCGCACTTGAGGAGGCGACCGGGCTTTCCGGCGCGTCACTGATCTTTGTGGACGACAAGCCGGAGAATATCGCGGCTGCCGAGGCGCGCGGCTGGAAGGGGCATGTCTTCGAGGACGCCGCGGGCTGGCGCGCGCGACTGGTGGCAGAAGGTGTGCTGACCCGGTGATCTGGACGATTCTGGTCGTGGCGGCCGGGCTGATTGCCCTGCCGTTTCTTGCGGAGATGCTGCGGATTCCGATGTCGGCGGCGCGGCAAGGCAATGCACCCGGAGAGATTGCGCAATTGCCGCAAGGTGCCACGCATTACCGTTGGTCGGGGCGCGAGGGCAACCCGGTCGCCGTGTGCATTCATGGGCTTTCGACACCGTCCTATGTCTTCGCCGCAACCGAGCGCAGCCTGGCGTCACTGGGCTATCGCGTGCTGAGTTACGACCTGTACGGGCGCGGTTATTCGGCGCGGGTGCGCAAACGGCAGACGCTTGGATTTCATCTCGGGCAATTGCGGGCGCTGTTGAAACATCTTGGCGTCGATGGGCCGCTGGTGGTGTTGGGCTTCTCGATGGGCGGACAAATCGCCACTGGTTTCGCGGCGCGCGAGGATCGGGTCGAGAAACTGGTTGTCGTTGCGCCGACCGGGCTGGCCGAGAGCGGGTCCGACAGCAGGGCGCGGATGTGGACGGCGCCGCTCATGGGCGACTGGCTGACGCGGGTCTTCGGCGGCATCGCGCTCCGTCGCGAGCTGGTCGAACACAAGAGCCTGGCGATGGTCATCCCCGATTTCGAGGATCGGCAAGCGGCGGAGACGCGCATGCGGGGCTATCTGCCCGCTCTCCTCTCGTCCCGGCGGCACATATTGTCAGCGAGTTCTTCCTCGGATCACAAGCGTGTCGCTGCGCTGGGGATTCCGGTGCTGGCGATCTGGGGAGCGGCCGATCCGGTGATTCCACGCCGCTCGATGGCCGCGCTTGCGGCGCTGAACCCCGAGGCGCGTCATGTCGAGATCAAGGATGCGGGGCACACGCTGTTGCAAACGCATCCGAGCGAGGTTGCCGCTGCGTTGAGAGATTTCCTCGCCGGGTAACCGCCTTGGATGCTCACCGCCGCGGATGACGCCGGTGCAGGGCGCCGGTTTTCACAACTCACGTATCTCGAAACCCGAGACACGCAAGACGTTTGTCGGTTTGCCGTCTGGCGTTGTTCAACCCGCCGCTTTCTGGCAGAGGTTCGATCGGACGCGCGAACGCGTTTCGTTTTCGCCGCAGCGACGAAAAGGGGGCCAGGCCCCATCATCTGCTCGTCTTCTCACTATGCAGAAAATCACAACTCGTTCCGCAATCGGCATGAAATATGGCGTGTCGTTGCCGAGATGAGAGCAATTGCCAGTCTTATCTCAATGATTTCATTAAACTTCGCGAGAACTATGGTCCGCAGCGGCCATTCACGCCGCAAGCATCCGCAGCCCCTGCGTTACGTCCGTCCGCACGGCAAGGCGCAAGCCCGGTTCGTCGCCCGCCCTGAGCGCCGCCAGGATATGACGGTGGCTTTCCGGCGGCCTGCCCTGGCGCATCCGGCCATAGAGGCTGCGCATGGTCGGGCCAAGCTGCAGCCAGACGGTTTCCGCCATCGCCAGCATCGCCGGCGCCTGGGCGCGGAGATAGAGTGTTCTGTGAAACTCGAGATTGCGGCGGATATAGGAGACGGCGTCTCCCTTGGTCACCGCTTCGGCAACCTGGCTGTTGATGATGTTGAGCCGGTCGATCAGCGCCAGGTGAGCGCGCGGCAAGGCACGGCTGGCCAGTTCGGTCTCGAGCAGCGCCCTGAGCGCGGCGAGTTCCTCGATGCGTTCGTTCGAAAGCTCCGGCGTGGATACCCGGCCGGAGTTTGACAGGGTGAGCGCGCCCTCGGCAACCAGCCGCCGAACCGCTTCGCGGGCAGGCGTCATCGAAACGCCGTACTCCTTGCCGATGCCGCGCAGCGTCAGTGCCGTGCCGGGTGCCAGTTCGCCGTGCATGATCCGGCCACGCAGACTGCGGTAGACCCGGTCATGGGCGGCGGGCAACGGATCAGAGGGACGGCTCAGCATGCCATGACTGTGATCACGAAATACGGCAAGGTCAATCAGCGGCGCGAAAGCGGTACCTGTGAAGCGCGCCCCCACGCTCTTTCAACCATCGCCGCTGGGGTTTGTGGTCCGGAAAAAGGTCTTCGACCGTGGACCAGAAGGCCCTGGAATGGTCCATGTGCCGCAGATGCGCGACCTCGTGGGCGGCAACGTAGTCCAGCACGCGCGGCGGCGCGAGGATCAGCCGCCAAGAGAACATCAGGTTGCCATCGGACGAGCATGACCCCCAGCGTGAACGCGTGTCGCGCAATGTAAGGCGGCCAGGTGTCTCGCCCAGCGCGGCGGCGTGACGGGCGGTGGCTTCGGCAAGGCTGTCGCGGGCCATGTGCCTGAGCAGTGCCTCGATGGCCGGACCTTCACGGCCGGGCGGCGCCTCGAGTGCCGTCCCGGTCAGCCGGGCCCGCCGCCCTGCCCCGGCCACCACGACGCGGTCGGTCCCGGCGACCGGAAGCGTCGAGCCGAGTTTGACGGGACGTACGGGCTCGAGTTTGGCCAGAGCGCCGACCAGCCAGCGTGCCTTCTCCTCGGCAAATGCGCGGCCGACACGTTCGGGCGTTCCGTGCGGGAGCGTCAGGGTCACTCGGCCGTCCAGCGACGAGACGCGCAGCGAAATGCGGCGCGCACGGCTGGAACGCCGAACCGAAACGCTGACATCCGGCGCGTCCCTGAGACTAAATTCCCGCATGGCCTGCCTTGTTGCTGCTCCGCGAAAGACTACATCGGCGCGTGCAGGCGCGAAAGCCTTTGACAGCCGCGCGTGCATGTGGCAACTGCCGCCAAATTCGAGAGATGCGAGAGAGGACAAAGACCCATGCCGAAGGAAGAATGGGGCACGAAGCGGGTTTGCCCGACCACCGGCAAACGGTTTTACGATCTGGGAAAGAACCCCATCGTTAGCCCCTATACCGGTGAGGTCGTGAGCCTTGACACCGGAAAGGGCAAGCGCAGCCTCGTCGCCGACAAATCCGACGCGGCCACGGCCAAGAAGGAAGCCGAGCTTGCCGACGATGACGAGGATATCGTTCTGGATGACGACGATGATGATGCGGACGTCGACCTGGGCGATGACGTCCTGGACGACGACGATGACGACGACGACGTTTCGCTGGATGATATCGCCGATGTCGCCAAGGATGACGAGGACTGACGCAAATTCTGCTTGCGCTGGAAGCGCCAAGCCACTAACCCACACGCGGCGCGTGCTTCACGCGCCCCGGTCGGGGCCATAGCTCAGTTGGGAGAGCGCTTGCATGGCATGCAAGAGGTCAGGGGTTCGACCCCCCTTGGCTCCACCATCACACTTCCAAACGTGTAAAAGTCTTATACACAGTGATATGTTGGCCTCCGGTGCGGACGTGCGTGACTGCTTTCAACGCAACAACGCGGCAAACTCTCACGGCTGAAAAAAGTTAGCAAAGTGTCGAAAGAGCCCGACAGAAGTCTTCGGCTTACCGCTCAAGGCGGGCACTGAAGTCATTCTTTTGCCCCCTTTTTCCAGCCAATCGGCGCTGGCATGCGCACCGGTCATGAGCTTTGAAAACTCCGCTCTTCCTCGCGCGAGTGGCATTCACGCGAGTTCACAAACTCGACTAGAAGCTACAAGAGTTCCCGCATTTCGTCCGGGACGCGGAACCGGCCGACCGCTTCAAAGCTAAACTTCCCTGTCTCGCTGCGGCTTCGTTCGAACTCGGCAATCCTTGGGGCCACCGCCTCGGGGGTCAGGGGTTCTTCCTGGGCTGCCATGAACCGTCTGGTTGCGCGATTGAGCCAGCGTCTTGCAACGTTTCGATCCCAGGCTGCATGGCGCTTTGAGATGTGTGCTTCTTTGGTATTGTGGCGATCTTCGAGGCGCGAATTGAAAATTTCCTGATCCGCGTATTTTCCATGGAACAGAAACAGGTTCTTATCAATCGTCCATTTGTCATTTCGGATCATATGCATGTGTCCGCGCCCGATTTCTCGATGGATGATACAGGGTTTGCAATACGCCTCGCTAAGAAAGCCAAATTGCCGTTGGCGCAGCAAAGGCAAATCCGGATCAAGAGGAGGGTCATCATCGGAAAACAGCAGTTCGACGCCAACAGGGCTAAGCGCGATACCTGTGTGCGCACGCGCATCGAGATACGCCACCAGATCATCGCCCCTGTCGGGATGCAGGACAATCATCTCATCAGCATCAGTGTGGACTACGTACTTGTAGACACGCAGCAGCGCATTGATCTGCCGATTGATGAACAACATGCGAAATCTGTCAAAATCGGAACGCTGATCTGCTGATAGCGACAATCGGATCACCGAGCATCCGCGAACCGCTTCGTCCAACTCGTCGGACTGCCCGTCGAGGATCAGCACTAGATCGCCTTGATTTCTTACAAATTTCCTGTGGTGCCGGATCCAGCGTTCTAACCATACAATATCGGCGTGGTGGCACATGGTTATGAAAGCTATCGACATTGTTCGCGCAGCCTTTCCAACCACTTCGTTCCGGGCGACCATTTCGCCTTTGATTAGTAGTTACTGCCCGGCACTGTGTCGAGACTTCAGCTTGCTGACACGCGTTTCGAGGGAGCCGCACAGTCATGGCTTCGAAGAGTGCGGTCAAACGCAGCGGCATACGCGAGTGACGACGTTCGGCAAATTACAGAAAGGCGAGTGAAGCCCGGGCAAGCCATGTTTGACAGTTTCAAGCCATCCTTCCAAAACGGGCTTGAGGCGCAATGAGGGCTGGTCGATGAGAAACAACATCCGCGTATTCGGCATGCGCCGCAGTGGCAATCACGCCGTTATCGCATGGCTCCGCCGCAATATCGGGGCCAAGAGCATCTTCCTGAACGACTGCCAGGCTGGTGATCCATTCGCCAGCTTTCAATACATCGAGTTGGCGGAACGCCGGTTTGGGACGCGCCTGAGAAGAGATGGCGCTCGGACCGCGCGTGATCGTGCCGGGAAACTGGGCGATAGCGCGGTGGTGGTCTCGTACGAGGACCAGCCACCGCCGAACTCCTTGCGTGGATGGCGGAGGTTGACCACCGGTCTCGACCCAAAGATCACCTGGAGTAACGTGTTGATCTGGCGAAGTACGCCCAACTGGCTGGCCTCATTCGTGCCACTGGTCATGTCAGACAAGACGCCCCGGCATCTAGGGTGCCGTGGCCCGTTGGAAATCGCTCAATTCGTTGTTCTTCAAGGGGAAATGCTTAGCAGAAAAGATGCCGATACCTGCATACCGATACATTACGATCGCTGGTTGTCCGACGCAGACTACAGACGTGAGGCCCTTGATTTACTTGGCGCCCAGTGCATTGATAACTCCCTGGGCGATGTTTCCAACTACGGTGGAGGATCATCTCATGGTGACGAGACCGTAGACCCGAAACGACTGCAAGCTCGCTGGCAAAGCGTCCGAGACGAACCGCTCTACCAGGCAATTGTCAGATTTGCACTAAGCGACGAATGGTTCATGTCAATCGCGGAGCGGGCAGAACCCGGCGTGACCGACATAATGCAGTCCATAGTCGATCGCTGATTTTTCGACCACCGATCGGTTTTCGAAGCGAACTGTTTTCCACGTATTGCGGCGTCTGTTTCGGCGTGCATCTCTGAGCTCCCCCCGACATTCGGACCCTGACGTAGGCTACGAATTGCTGTCTGCTGATCTTCGAGGAAAAGGTGATCGGAGATGTCGTAACGGTATCTTCGTATAGTTTCTAGCCGATCCGATTAACCCC
>JAJDOD010000056.1 GCA_022340315.1 Silicimonas sp.
GAAATGACCGTTGTCGATGGCGGCGAAGTAGGGAGCCGAGGGGCCCTCGAATTTCCAATCCAGCGCGAAGGGGACTTTGGTCTGCGCGGTGACCGCCGTCGCCGCGAAGATGCCGGCGGTGGCGAGAATGGCACGGATGAACAAGGTGTTTTCTCCTCAGTTGGGTGTGTTGTTGTCAGCAAGCGATCATCGCGGCGCCGCATGGCGCGTCAATTCAAGCCCGCAGTTGTTCGGAGGTCAGATTAACGATGCCTGAAGGATTGGCAATTGGATGTGCGCATGCCGCATTTTGTGGCAGTCGGGGCAGGGGTCAGATCGCGCCCTTCTCCCGCAACGCCGCGATCTCTTCGGCGCTTAGACCGAGTTCGCCAAGTACGGCGTCCGTGTCGGCGCCAAGTTCCGGCGGTGCTGTTTGGGTTTCGGGGCGGACCCCATCCATGCGGAAACCGGGGCGGACGATCCGAACCGTGCGATCCACACCAGGTGTTTCGAACCCGGCGACGAGGTTTCGCCCCTCGATTTGCGGATGGCTCAGAACTTCAGGCAGGGTCAGGATCTGTCCGGCCGGCACGCCTGCGGCCATAAGCTCATCGACCCAGTTCGCAGCGTCGCGTGATGCCAGCGCGGTTTCGAGTTCTGCGGCAAGCGCGGCGCGGTTCTCGATCCGTCCCTTGCGCGCCGCGAAACGGGGATCGTCGATCAGGTCAGGCCGACCGACGATGCGGGCCAGGGCCTCGAATTGCTCCTGCTTGTTGGCGGCGATGTTGAAGCCCGCGTCCCGTGCGCGGAACACGCCCGAGGGGCTTGCGGCGATGTTGTCGTTGCCTGCGCGGTGCGGCTCCCAACCTGCGATCAGGTGGTTCGAGACCACCCAGCCCATTGTCGAGAGCATGGATTCGAGCATCGAGACGTCGATCACCGTGCCGCGTCCCGGTTTCGGGCGTGCCAGCGCCGCGGCGATGGCGAAGGCCGCGGTAAGACCGCCCACGGTGTCGGCCACCGGGTAGCCGACGCGCATGGGCGCACCCTCCGGCTCGCCGGTGACACTCATCACGCCCGACATGCCCTGAACGATCTGATCATAGGCGGGAAACCCGGCCAGCGGCCCATCCGCACCGAAGCCCGAGATGGCGCAGAAGATCAGCTCGGGGTTTTCCTGCAAGAACTGCTCGGCACCGACGCCCAGACGGTCCATCACGCCGGGGCGGAAGTTCTCGACCAGCACATCGGCGGTGGCAACGAGGCGCATCAGGACCGCCTTGCCCTCCGGGTGCTTCAGGTTCACCGTGACCGACCGCTTGCCGCTGTTTTGGGCCAGGAACGAGACGCCCATGCCCGAGGCATTGAGGTCGTGATCGCCGCCCAACTGGCGCGCCAGGTCTCCGGTGCCGGGCATCTCGACCTTGATGACATCGGCACCCATGTGCGCCAGCTGGTGGCAGCAAAACGGCCCGGCCAGCACGTTGGTCAGGTCGAGAACCCGGATACCCTTGAGCGGTGCCACGTCAGATCGTCCGCCCGCCATCGACCTCCAGCACCACCCCGGTGACGAGCGAGGCCTCGTCGGAGGCGAGGTAGACCGCTGCGGCAGCGATGTCGGCGGCTGTCGAGAAGCGCCCCATCGGGATTGTGGCGAGGAACCTCTTGCGGTTCTCGGGTGTATCGGTCTGGCCCATGAAGGTTTCCAGGAGCGCGGTCTCGCCCATCACAGGTGCTATGCAGTTCACGCGGATGCCATCCTTTGCCAGTTCCACCGCCAGCGAGCGTGAGAGGGTGTTCACCGCGCCTTTCGACGCGTTGTACCAGCTCAGGCCGGGGCGGGGGCTGATACCTGCCGTCGAACCGATGTTGATCATGACGCCCGCGCCCGCCTTTTGCCAAACGGGAACAATGGCTTGAGAGAAATGGTAGATGGAATCGACATTGATCGCGAAGACCTTGCGGAAGGTGGCATAGTCCACCTCGGTCAGGGGCTGGTTCCGGTGGCTCCATCCGGCGTTGTTCACCAGGATGTCGATGTGTCCGAAGGCTTCGAGCGAGGCGTGAACGGCGGCGTCGACGTCTTCGGCCCTGCTCACGTCGGCGGCGATGCCAATCCCGCCCACCGCGTCCGCCACGGAATTGGCACCCGCCGCGTTCAGATCCACCACGGCGACGCGAGCGCCTTCCGCCGCGAAGCGTTCCGCGATGCCGCGCCCGAACCCCGAGGCGCCGCCGGTCACGAGTGCTGTTTTTCCTGCCAGTCGCATTGTTCCTCCCGGTCTTGCCGGAACGCTACGCCAGCGCAGGCGGTGAGACAAACCCGTTGTCGCAGGGACTTGGCAGTGGGCGCTCTTTCGGGCAGAGACCAGGCGTATGAACGAACCTCACAAGTCCCTTGCACACAAGCCTTCGGAGGATGCGCTTGCCTTTCTTGTCGGCGCCGCGCTTTGCGCTTTCGCCGTTACCATGCTGACGCATCTTGGGCTGATCACAGGTCAGACAGCGGGGCTGGGCGTGCTGCTTTCCTATGTGACGGGCTATGGATTCGGGCCGGTGTTTTTCGTGCTCAACCTGCCGTTTTACGTTTTCGCCTGGCTTCGCATGGGACCGCGGTTCACGATCAAGAGCTTCATTGCAGTGGGCCTCGTTTCAATCCTGACCATGCTAATGGAGGACCGCATCCGCTTCGAGTTGCTCGACCCGCTGCTTGGCGCGCTTCTGGCAGGCGCTGTCGCGGGCATGGGGCTTATCGTGCTCTTCCGCCACGGAGCGTCGCTGGGCGGTATCGGCGTTGTGGCGCTTTGGGCCCAGGACCGGATCGGTGTGCAGGCGGGCTGGGTTCAGCTTGGCTTCGACGCGGTGCTGTTCTTCGTCGCCATCTTCGTGCTGCCCGATCTTCAGCTTGTCGCGCTCTCGCTGGCGGGGGCGGTCGTCGTGAACCTGATCGTCGGCGTGAACCACCGGCGCGACCGCTATGTTGCGCGCTAGGTTCGGGCGAGAAGTGCGTCGATCTCGTGCCGCTCGGGCATTGACGGTGCGGTACCGGGCCTTGTGACCGAAATGCCTGCCGTGGCGGCGGCGAAACGTACCGCCGCTTCGTTGCTCATCCCCTCGGCAAGGGCCACAGCGAAACCGCCGTTGAAGGCATCGCCCGCGCCCGTGGTTTCGACGACCGGTCCGGCGGAGATGGCAGGGACATGCCAGGAGCCGCCGACGGTTGCCAGAAGCGCGCCGTTCTCGCCCAGAGTGATCAAAGCCGCTCCCGCACCCTTTGCAAGGAGCGCGCGGGCTGCGGTTTCAGCAGATGCCGGGTCGGTGACGGCGATACCCGTAAGTGCCTCGGCCTCGCTCTCGTTCGGCGTGACGTAGTCGCAAAGCGGATAGATGTTGTCGGGCAAGGCTGCCGCCGGGGCGGGGTTGAGGATTGTCGTCGCACCACCCTTCCGCGCGATTTCGAGCGCCCGGATGGCTGCGTCGAGCGGCTGTTCGAGTTGAGTGATGAAGACGCTGGCCGAGCCGATCAGGTCGCCCTCGGCCTCGACATCGGCGGGCGAGATCGTGCCGCCCGCGCCAGGGCAGATGATGATGGCGTTGTTGCCTGTGGCCTCTTCGATGAAGATATAGGCTGCGCCGGTCGAGGCGTCGTCGGGTTGCTGAACGGCAGGGCGCACGCCGGCGTCCTTCCAGATGCCGAAGGCCATGTCGGCAAAGACGTCGCGCCCGAGTTTCGAGATGAAATGGACGTCGCCGCCCGCGCGCGCCGCTGCGACAGCCTGGTTCGATCCCTTGCCGCCGGGACCGAGTGCGAAGCTGTTGCCGAGGATGGTCTCGCCGATCTTCGGCGCCCGGTCCGCACGATAGGCGGTGTCGGCGACGAAGACGCCGAGGATTGCGATATGGCCCATGCCGGTCCCTATCCCGACATGACGATGGGCTCGAATCCGCCGAAGATCATGCGCTTGCCGTCAAACGGCATGTCGGCGGGTTCCTCTTCCACCATCATCTTCGTCCAAGCCGCGTTGCGCGTCTCCTTGTCGGGCCAGACCATCCAGGAAAACACAACGGTTTCATCCGCTTCAAGGGCGACGGCACGTCGGAAGTCGGTGATCTTGCCCTCGGGGACATCGTCGCCCCAGTTCTCGTACCAGGAGATTGCGCCGAGTTCCTTGAAGTAGGTGGTCCACTCCTTGGCGAATGCCCTGTAGTCGTCTTTTCGGGCTGTTTTCACGGGGATGAGAAAACCGTCCACATAGGCCATGATATCCTCCGTCGCTGGTTGATTCAGAGTAGCCGAGGATAGCTTTGCCTGTCCACTCGTGACCGGGGCGAGTTCATTTCGGCAGCGGGAAGGAACTCTGGCTGCAGTCCGGTTTCGCAGGTGGGGCGCTCGGTGGTCTGGCCAAATGACTTTCGCTATTCACAGGTCAGTCCTTTGGCGCGGGAGCCTCGACCGGCCCGCCGTGCTTCTTCCAGGTCGAGAACCCCTCCCTGAGATGCGCGGCTTCAAAGCCCATGTCCCGCAACGTCGCCACGGTCAGCGCCGAGCGCCAGCCGCTGGCACAATGAAACACGTAGCGTTTGCCCTCCTGGGCAAAGACCTTCTTGTGGTAGGGGCTTTCCGGGTCCACCCAGAATTCGATCATGCCGCGCGGGGCGTGGAAGCTGCCCGGGATGAAGCCCGTGCGCTGGCGCTCGCGGACGTCGCGGATATCGACGATCACGAGGTCGGGGTCGTCGAGCGCGGCAATCAGGTCGGTTGTTTCGATCTCTTCGATCCGGCTCCGGGCCTCCGCCACCATCTGGGCTGCAGTTTTCTTCAGTCCGGCCATATCGGTCCCGATGCTGTTGCGCTGTTCCACGAATATTGACCCTTGCAGGTATTGGTCGCAAGGTCGGAAGGCGCCCGCGATTTCTCGGAGACAGCCATGACCACGACCGCGCCGGTGTCCCTTTGGGACGTTACGGCAGACGAGCGCAGGATCGACGCCGCGCTCGAGGATGGCCGGACTGTCGATGTCGCCATAGTCGGTGGCGGATATACAGGGCTTTCCACAGCGCTGCATTGCGCCGAAAAGGGGCTTTCGGCGCAGGTTCTGGAAGCCGAGCACGTGGGCTACGGCGGATCTGGGCGGAATGCGGGACTGGTCAATGCCGCCGCATGGCTGCCGCCGGCGAAAGTGCGCAAGGCCCTGGGATCGACCTATGGCGACCGCTTCGTGCGGCGCTTCAGCGACGCGCCGCAGATGGTGTTCGACCTGATCGAGAAGCATCAGATCCGGTGCGAGGCGACGCGCTCGGGCACGATCCACGCCGCAAACAACGCGTCCGGCATGGCTGATCTCAGAGACCGGCACGCCGAATGGAAGCGCCTTGGCGAGCCGGTTGATCTTCTCACTGGCGAGGAGGTGGCGACGCTTGCGGGAACGAAGAGCTTTCACGGAGGCCTGCTTGACCACCGGGCGGGGACCATCAACCCGATGGGCTATTGCCGGGGGCTGGCGCGGGCCGCCCTGGGCGCAGGGGCAGAGATCGCGGTGGGTGTGCGTGTCCTTGGTCTTGACCGCGAGGGAGACGCCTGGCGGGTCAGGACGAGCCGGGGCGAG
>JAJDOD010000068.1 GCA_022340315.1 Silicimonas sp.
GTTCCAGCTTCTGCCTGCCTCAAGGCGAAGGCAATCTGCTCGTCTGAAAATCGTTTCTTCGGCATCGGTACACTCCTCTGTTGCCAGAAATGTACCCAAAATTTCGCGTTCGGTTCGGACCAGTTTCAGGGGTCAAGACCAAACGGCTGGACATCTTCGGGAGCAACCTCGCCAGCAAGGTCGCTGAGGATCGGGCAATCCGGGCGCTGGTCGCCATGACAGGACCGGACAAGATGTGAAAGCGTATCGCGCATTGACTGAAGCTGCGCGATCTTTTCGTCAATCGCGGCCAGATGCTCCTCGGCAACGTCCTTCACCTGGGCGCTTTCCCGGCTCTCATCCTCGTAGAGACCCAACAGCGTGCGGCAGTCTTCGATTGAAAAGCCCAGCGCCCTCGCCCGCCCGAGAAATGCCAGCTTGTGAAGATCGGTCTCGCGAAAGGCGCGGTAGCCGTTTCCGCTTCGTTGCGGACGCACGAGGCCTATGTCCTCGTAGTAGCGAATGGTTTTCGGCGGGATGCCCGAGCGCTCCGCGACTTCTCCAATATTCATCTGTATCTGTCTCCTATTCCGCCGGTTGCGTCCGGATCTGCCCGCGCGACGTATCGGCACGAACCTTTTCGCTCAGTGCAGGGGCAATGCGGCGCAGACGCAGGGCATTGGTCAGGACCGACACCGAAGAAAACGCCATTGCGCCTGCCGCGAAAACCGGTGACAGCAGCAGCCCGAACGCCGGATACAGTACCCCCGCCGCTACCGGGATCAGAGCAACGTTATACCCGAAGGCCCAGATCAGGTTCTGACGGATGTTCGACATCGTCCGCTTCGACACCTCGACCGCGTTGACCACGCCGCGCAGATCGCCCGACATCAGCACCACGTCAGCGCTTTCAATCGCCACATCCGTGCCCGTGCCGATCGCAATTCCCACGTCGGCATGCGCCAGGGCGGGGGCGTCGTTGATACCATCGCCAACGAAGGCGATCTTGCGGGCCCCCGCCCTCAACTCATCCAGCGCCTTGACCTTGCCATCGGGCAGGACCCCGGCGATCACCCGGTCAATTCCCGTCTCGCGCGCGATGGCCTCGGCCGTCTCTTTCTTGTCGCCGGTGATCATGGCGAGCTCGAAGCCGCGCGCGTGCAAGGCGGCGATGGCGGCCCGGCTCGCCGCCTTCACCGGGTCGGCGACCGCGATCACAGCTGCCAGCTTGCCATCGACCGCCGCGAAAAGCGCGGTGCGACCCCGGCTTGCCAGATCCCGCTCGGTTTCGGCGAGCGCGCCGATATCGACATCCTCGCGGATCATGTAGCGATCCGCCCCGACCATGACTTCGCGTCCATCGACCATCGCGGCGACACCGTACCCGGTGACCGATCGGAAACCGGAGGCTACGGGAACTGCGATCCCGTCACTGTGCGCACCGCGAACGATGGCCTCTGCGATGGGATGCTCGGATTTTTCTTCCACGGCAGCGATCAGGCCCAGAACGGTATCGCGCTCGAAACCCTCCGCGATGACGACATCCGTCAGCGTTGGCCGTCCTTCCGTCACCGTTCCTGTCTTGTCGAACGCAATGACGTCCACATTCGACAATTCCTGAAGCGCGTCGCCCTTGCGAAAGAGCACGCCCATTTGCGCTGCCCGGCCCGTCCCCACCATGATCGAGGTCGGCGTGGCAAGGCCCATGGCGCATGGACAGGCAATGATGAGGACAGAAACGCCAGCCACCAGGGCGAATGTCAGCGCCGGATCGGGTCCGACGGCCAGCCAGACGGCAACCGTCAGCGCGGCCATGCCGATGACCGCAGGAACGAACCAGAGCGTCACCCGGTCCACCAGCCCCTGGATTGGCAGCTTGGCGCCCTGCGCCTCCTCTACCATGCGGATGATCTGCGCGAGCGTTGTCTCGGACCCCACGCGAACGGCCCGGAACGTCAGGCTCCCGGTGCCGTTCACCGTGCCGCCGGTGACGGTGGCGCCGGCGTATTTTTCAACTGGCAAAGGCTCGCCCGTTATCATGCTCTCATCGACGTTGCTGCTGCCGTCGAGAACCTCGCCATCCACCGGAATGCGCTCGCCCGGACGCACCAGAACGGTATCGCCCACGGCAAGCGCGTGGACATTCACCTCGACGGTTTCGCCAGCGCGCAAGACGCGAGCGTTCCGGACCTGAAGGCCCAGAAGCGATTGTATCGCGGCACCGGTCCGGCCCTTGGCGCGCGCTTCCAGCCAGCGACCGATCAGGATGAGCACGACGATGACGGCGGCGGCCTCGAAATAGACCGCGCGCACGCCCTCCGGCAAGAGACCGGGCAGAAAGGTCGCGACGACGGAATAACTCCATGCCGCCCCGGTGCCGACCGCGACAAGACTGTTCATGTCGGGCGCGCCTCGAAGCAGCGCCGGAATGCCCTTTGCGAAGAAATGCCTGCCCGGACCGAAAAGGACGATTGAGGCAAGCACGAACTGAACCACCCAGGACGTCTGCGTGCCGATGCTGTTCGCGATGACCATGTGAAAGCCGGGGATCATGTGCGACCCCATTTCCAGCACGAAAACCGGCAGTGCCAGCGCTGCGGCCAGGAAGACATCGTGGCGCAGGTGTTCGGCCTCGTCCGCCTTGCGCTTTACCCTCGACTGGCTGGTATTCGCTTCTGCGACCTCGGCCGGATAACCAATTGCCGCCGTCGCCGCCATCAACGCGGCGGGCGTCGTCGCTCCCTCGAGATACTCGACAACTGCTGTCTCCGCCGCAAGGTTCACGCTGACGGACAGCACCCCCGGCACACCCGCCAGCGCCTTGTCGACACGCCCGACGCAGGACGCGCAGGACATCGAGGCGATGTTCAGCGTTATCCGTGCCGTGCGGGCGGGATAGCCGAGCGTGTCCAATGCCTTGGCCGCTTCCGCGAGACGCGCGGGATCGTCAAAGGAAAAGCGCGCCTCCTCGGACGCAAGGTTCACGGCAACGTCCGATATACCTTGCAGCCCCGAAAGTGCCTTTTCGACACGGCCCACGCACGAAGCGCAGGACATGCCTTCGATACTCAGTGTTGCTTGCGCGTCTTTGGTCATGACGGTTGCCATCTTCTGCGGTTGAGGCAGATATAGGGCTTCCAGTTACTGGAAGCTCAAGAGGCAATCAAAAAAGAATTCAATGACGCCGCAAGCGACCTAAGGCGATCTGGCCAAGGAAGTTCTTCAAGCGATCGCTCTGGGGGTTGCCGAAGAACTCGTCGGGCGCGTTCACTTCGACGATCCGGCCCTGGTCCATGAAGAGCACCCTGTTCGAGACACGCCGCGCAAAGCTCATCTCGTGGGTCACGCACAGCATGGTCATGCCCTCGGTGGCAAGGTCGATCATGGTGTCAAGAACTTCCTTGACCATCTCGGGATCGAGCGCCGAGGTCGGTTCGTCGAACAGCATGATCCGCGGCTTCATGCAAAGCGCCCGCGCAATGGCGTCGCGCCAGCAGTGACAGGGGCCAGCACATGGAAAGGTAGAGGATGCCGATGGTTCCGAAGACCAGCAGCGGCGAGAATGTGGCGTTGTTCACGATCTGGCCGGCGCGGGCCAACTCGGTGAAACCGATGATCGAGGCCGGCGACGTGCCCTTGATAAGCTGGACGAGGAAGCCGACCGTGGGCGGCGTCGCGATCCGCAGCGGCTGCGGCAGCACGACATAGCGCATCCGTTGCGGATAGCTCAACGCCAGGGCCGTCGCCGCCTCGGACTGGCCGCGCGGCACCGCGTCGATCGAACCTCGCCAGATCTCGCCAAGATAGGCGCTCGCGTGCAGGGCCAGTGCCACCGATGCCGCCAGGAGCGGGTCGATCGGCAGCCTGAGCACCGCAAAGCCGAAATAAACGAGGAAGATCTG
>JAJDOD010000126.1 GCA_022340315.1 Silicimonas sp.
GGGGTCGAGGTTGTCGGGGTTCTTCTGGAAGAAGAAGGGCGGCTCGCGGTCCGGGTCGTGGCCCATCTCGATGGCGTGCGCGGCATAGTTGCGGCCGATGCAATACACCCGGCGGACCGGAAATACAGCGTCGGAGCCGGCGACTTCCAGCGCCACGACCGGCGGCTTGGCGATTGCGAAATTGGGGACAGACCCTTCCATGAGACACCTCCCTGAGACTGATCGACTATGTGCGATGGATCGGATCAATCTGACCAATCTTGCATTTTGACGATTTTCTGTTGCGTTTTTGGTTAATCTAACGGTAAATCGGATCAATGCAACCAAATTGATCGACCAATATGGAAGATTTCCTGCTGAACACACCCGAGATGCTTCATCGCGAAGACGCGCTCGCGACGCTGAGGACGTTCATAGTCGACGGCGGCTACAGTCCTGGCGACAGGCTTCCGCCGGAGCGCGAGTTGATGGTCAGCCTTGACATGACACGGACGGTTCTGCGCCGCGCGCTCGACGCCTTGGAGAACGAGGGAGCGATCTGGCGGCACGTTGGCAAAGGCACATTCGTCGCGGCGCCGACCTCGCCGGGCGTGCCGAACCGGCTCAAGGACCTGATCGCGCGGGTGTCGCCCGTGGACATGATGCGTGCCCGGCTTTCGCTGGAGCCCGCGATCGCGCGGGAAGCAGCGCTCCACGCCTCGGAAGAGAACGTGCGCCGCATCCGGCGGGTCTGCCAACTTGCGGTCGAGGCGCCGGATTGGGACACCTACGAAGCACAAGACGACGCGCTGCACCGGACCATTGCCGAGGCGACGGGCAACGTGCTCTTGCTCGAACTGTTCGATCACATGAACCAGGTTCGGCGCGCGGTCGCCTGGAACTCGGTCATCCGGCACTCCGTGCGTCCGCCGCGCAACCATACCAGTTTCGCGGAGCACGACCTGATCGCGGAGGCCATCGCGGCGCGCAAGCCCGCCGACGCCCATGCCGCCATGCGCAAGCATCTCGGCTCGGTTTCGGCGCGGCTTTTCGAGGAGGCATGACGACAAGACGATCTAACGAGCATGTCGGAAAATCGACACCAAGGGAGGACAAAATGAAAGAATTTCTGAAAAGGACAGCCGTGGCGGCCATTGCCATCGGTCTGAGCGTCTCGGCCGCATCTGCCGAGAAAATCCGAATAGCACTCGCCGAGACGCCCTCGGACGAACTTGCGGCGTTCTTCGTCGCACTCGAGCGCGCGAAGGCCAATGGTCTCGACTATGAGTGGACAGCCTTCTCGGACGAGGAGCTTGCCATCCAGGCCGTGCTTTCGGGCCAGATGGACATCGGTTTCGGCACGCCTTACGCGGCGATGCAGAAGTCTAAGGCGCCGATCCGCATCATCTTCCAGCTTTCCAAGCTCAAGTTCTTCCCGGTCACGACCAAGAAGTACTCGTCGCTTGAAGATCTGGACGGCGAGCCGATCCTGCTGCACAGCCGTGGCGGGGGCACCGATTCCATCGCAAACGTGATCGAGGACAAGGTCGGCATCACCTTCGGTGACCGGTCCTATGTACCTGGCTCGGCCAACCGCGTGGTTGCGCTTGTGGCCGGTCAGGCGGACGCGACGATCATCGACCTGTCGAACAAGAACAAGATCATCGACGAGCATCCCGACAAGTTCAACGTGCTCGAAATGTTCGACGTGGAAGCCTCGGACGAGGCGCTGTTCGCCAACCTGGACTGGATCAAGGCCAACGAGGACGACGTGCAGATCTTCGTGGATGCGCTCCATTCGACATGGAAGGACATGAACGCCGATCCGACCATCATCTCGAAAGAGACCAATCCGGACGGTCCCATCGGCCAGTTGCCGCCGGAGATTCTCGGCAGCCTCGATGATTTCTACACTGCCGCTGTTGCGGGCGGGCTTTACGATCCTGACGGCGGCGGCATGAAAGCTGCCCAGGCGGATATGGAATGGTACAGCCAGGCCGGTCAGCTTGAGGGGTCGCCCGATGAACTCAACATCGAGGACTTCTGGTACATGGCACCGCTCGACAAGGCGATGATGAACTGACCAATCAATGCGGCCCCGAGTGCCGGGGCCGCATTCATTCTCTTCCGGGGTTTCGCATATGGCCGATGCCGACAACAGAGTTCTTGCAGGTGCGGGGACGGGAATGCCGCTTCTTCAGCGCCTGCCTATCCGTCGTTCGCTCTTGCTCAAGCTGCTCTCGGCCTTGCTGGTCTTCGGCGCCTGGGAGATCGCCGGAAGGGTGCCGGTAAGTTACGCGTTCCCGACCTTCTTCGAATCGATGTCGGCGCTCTGGACGCTTGCCATCGAGGGCACGCTTTTTTCCGCCTACTACGACACGCTGAAGCCCCTGGTCATAGGCATCGCGATTTCCGCCTTCATCGGGATCGCGGTCGGCCTTTGGATTGGACTTTCCAGCTGGTTCGACTGGCTGTTTTCTCCCATCTTCATCGTGATGCAGGCGGCGCCGCTTGCGGCCCTGATCCCGCTTCTGGTGATGATTTACGGCATCGGGCTGACCTCGAAGGTTTTCGTGGTCTGTATCATGGCGATGCCGGTGATCGTGCTGAACACCGCCGGTGCGGTGCGGAACACGCCGACGAACCTGGTCGAGATGGGGCAGTCTTTCCTCGCCAACCGTGTCGAGGTCATCACCAAGATCATCATTCCCGCCGCTTCGCCGGTGATCTTCTCGGGCTTGCGCCTTGGCGTGTCGGCCGGGTTCATCGGTGCGATCCTGGCAGAACTCAAGATCACGCCGACCGGTGTGGGCGACATCATCAGCTACAGCCGCTCGGTTGCCGACTATCCGAGCATGTATGCGGCCATCTTTTCGATCATCCTGCTGGCGGTTCTGTTCCTGAACCTGCTCGAGCGGATCGAAGTCACTCTCTTTGAAGGAAACGACCGTGGCTATGCCTCAGATTAAGCCCGTGGAAAGCGGCGCGCCCGAGATCGCGGTCTCGGCGAAGAACATCAGCAAGAACTATGGCGATGTCGAAGCGCTGAAAGACCTGACGCTTGAATTCCCCAAGGGGCAGCTCACGTCGCTGCTCGGCCCCTCGGGGTGCGGGAAGACGACGCTTCTCAAGATCATCGCTGGGCTTCTGGAGCCGACCTCGGGGATCGTCGAGGTGAATGGCAAAGCAGTGACGGGACCGGGCCCCGACCGGGCGTTTGTCTTCCAGGACTTCGCGCTTCTGCCCTGGGCGAGCGTGCTGAGGAACGTGGCCTTCGGGCTGGAACTGCGGGGCGTGGGCAAGTCCGAGCGTGAGGATATCGCGGCGAAGTATATCAAGGACGTGGGGCTCGGAGGCTTCGAGGGAAGTTTCCCGCACGAGTTGTCGGGTGGCATGCGCCAGCGCGTCGGTCTGGCGCGGGCGCTGTCGGTGGATGCCGAGGTGCTGCTGATGGACGAGCCGTTCTCGGCGGTCGATGAGCAGACGCGGCGGAAGTTCCAGGAGGACCTGCTGAGCCTCGTTCAGAACGAGAACAAGACCTTCATCTTCGTCACCCACTCGATCGAGGAGGCGGTTTACGTCTCGGACCAGATCGCGATCCTGCTGCCACGCCCCAGCCGGGTAAGCGACATCATCCGGCCGTCGGACTTGCGGACGAAGGATGTCGACAACATCCGGCGCGACCCGGAGTACCTGGATACGGTCGACCGGATCTGGGCGCTGCTGCGCACCTACGTGGAGTGAGCGGATGGTCGTTTTCGGATACCGTTTGCCGGGCATGTCGTCGCTTCTGATCTGGGCGCTGGTCTGGGAGCTTGTCGGGCGCTCGGACATGAGCTTCTTCGTGCCGCCCCTGTCGGAAGTGGTGACGACGCTCTTCAGTATCATCGGCACTGCTGCATTCCAGAAGGCGCTGTACGAAACCGCCTACGCCTTTGTCGCGGGGGTGTTCTTCGCGGTGGTGATCGGCGTTCCGACCGGTATCCTGATGGGCAAGAACCGCCTGATCGACGAACTGCTGCTGCCCTGGGTGAACATCTTCCTGTCGGCCCCGCTGACCGCACTGGTGCCGGTGCTCATGGTGCTTTTCGGTTTCGGGATGAAGTCGATCATCATCACGACCACGCTCTTCGCGATCTGGATCATCATCCTGAACGCGCGCGTCGGCGTGATGCAGATCAACCGCTCGCTGGTCGAGATGGCGCGGTCCTTCGGCGCGACACCCTGGGACGCCTTCACCAAGGTCTACTTCTGGGCCGCGCTGCCCGAGATCCTTGGCGGTGTCCGTATCGGGGTGATCCGGGCCGTCAAGGGCGTGATTATCGGCCAGCTTCTGATCTCGATCGTCGGGTTCGGAGCGCTGTTCGAGCTTTACTCGAACAACTTCCTGATGGCGCATTTCTGGGCCGTGCTGCTCGTGCTCTTCGCATTGGCCTTCACGCTCTCCGAAGTCCTGGCCTGGATGGAGCGGCGGTTGTCCTACTACTCGTCGAAACGCTAGAACGGGCGGTCTAGACCGCCTGTTTCATCGCTTCTTCGAGAAATGTCGTTCTGAGGCCTGTTGTTACCGGGCCGGGTCGGCCAGCACCGACCTTGACGCCGTCGACACTGACGACCGGCAACACGTATAGCGGCGATGCCGTTATGAAAGCCTCGTCAGCCTGCTGGGCTTCCTCGATCGTGAAAGGTCGCTCGTCGACCTTCAGGCCGACACTTTCTGCCAGGGCCAGGACCGCGCGCCGGGTGACGCCGTGCAGCAGATCGTGGGAGAGCTTGCGCGTGATGATCGCGTCATCCTTCACGATGAACGCGTTGGCCGAGGTCGCTTCGGTAACGTATCCGTCTTGCACGAAAAACGCGTCATGCGCGCCCTTCGCGACAGCCTGTGTCTTGACCATCGAGGTGTAAAGCAGCTGAACGGTCTTGATGTCGCGCCGCGCCCACCGTCCATCTTCGACCGACACCACGTCAATGCCGGTCTCGACCAGGGGGTGGGCAAGAAAGTTGATGGCCTGGGTAAAGGCCATGACGGTGGGCGCCGTGCCCGTGGGGAATACGAAATCCCGGTCAGCCACTCCGCGCGAGACCTGCAGGTAAACGCCGCCCACGTCGATGTCGTTGGCCTTTACCAGCTGCCTGTGGATCGCGAGAAGCTCTTCACGGTCCGGCTCGAAACCGAACTGCAACTCGTTCAGCGAGCGTTGCAGGCGGACCATGTGACCCTCGAAGTCGATCAGCTTTCCGTCGATGACCGCCGTGAATTCGTAGACAGCGTCCGCCATCAGGTAGCCCCGATCGAAGATCGAAACCTTCGCTTCGGTTTCGCGCAGGAATTCGCCGTCGAGATATACGGTGCGCAGTGTCATGGAGGGGCCTCTGGTTCGGACTGGCGGCTATTTGTTCGCTTCGGGCGCCAAGCCTTAAATCGCCCGGGAGTAGAATGCGAGGAGAAATGTCGTGTTGGCTGATCGTGCAAGGCGCGCCGTGAAACCGTGACGATTTCAACTACCCGGCGCTGATCGAAGGAGATGACGTAGGGCATTCGCATGCACTTCTCGGCATCTTCGATCCCAACGCCCCGGTCGCCGCGTGGTCGATACGGCGACTGAACTGGATGCGGCTTGTCTCGTCATAGTCGTCGGGCGCCTGGCCAAGGACAGCCGCGACCTGCCCAAGGCCTGGTCGAGCGTGGACGCACTGTCTGTTGATTGTTGGTGACATGGCCGGGACAAGGACGCCGATCCGCAAGGACAACAGGCGCAACCCCGAGGTAACGCGCGCCGCGGTCCTTCTGGCAGCGCTTGAGAAGTTCAGCGATGCCGGCCTCTCGGGCGCGCGCGTGGGCAGTATCGCGGAAGGGGCTGGGTCTCGAAGGCGATGCTCCACGGCTATTTTGGCGACAAGAGCGCCGTCTATGGCGCGGCCTTGCGCGAGGCCTATGTCTGGATCCGGCAGGCGGAAAACGCCTTGAAACTTGACGCCCGAGAACCGGAGGACGCGATCCGCACCCCGATCCGCTTCACGATCACCCATTTCCGGGACAACCCTTGGTTCATCAGGATGCCCAAAACCAAGAACCTGCTTGGCGGCAAGACCGTGCGAGACATGCGGGATGCTTCGGACATTCAATCCGTTCTGCTGGACCGCTTGCAGACCATCCTTGACGACGGGCGTCGGAAGGGACTGTTCCGGCAGGACATCACTGCGGCCGATCTTTACATCATGATCGCCGCGCTTTGCTGGTTTCCGATATCGAACATGCACACGCTCAGAGCCACGTTCCGTGTCCCCATCGGCAGCGAGTGGCTGTCGGACCACGCCGAGAGGTCTGCCGACATGGTCGGTCGCTATCTCAGGGTTGACACAAACTGACCGCTCGGCCGCTGCTATTGTACTCGGCACCTCATCTGCGCGATTGTGACGCGAGGCAGTGAGTTTCGGGATGATGAGCGCGATACGAAGAACAGCATGATGACGCCGCCGCCTCCCTTTTCGCTCCGTGCCTGGATGATGGCAACCCGGCTATTCTCGGGACCGCTTTCGGCGCTTTCCAGGCGCCAGCACGGCCAGATGGGTGCCGCGCCCGAGCGCTTCCCTGAACGCCTCGGTCGTGCAAGCCGGTGCGTGGATGGCAAAGTGATCTGGTTTCACGCCGCCAGCCTTGGCGAGGTGGCACAGATCGGTCCGCTCGCCGACGTCCTGGCCCGGGATACCGGCAAGCCCATCCTCGTGACCACGACTACCGCCAGCGGTGCGGACTGGGTCGCGCGCGAGATGCCGGAAGCAATCCACCAGTTCGCCCCCGTCGACACACCCTCGGCGGTTGCGGGTTTCCTCGCCCATTGGTCGATCTCGGCAACGATCTTCGTCGAAGGTGACCTCTGGCCGCGACTGGTAATGGAGACCCATGCGCGCGGCATCCCGCAGATTTTGCTGAATGCACGCCCGTCGCGGACGCGCGACAGGTTTCCGGCAGCCTTTGGCGCTCTGCTGCGGCCCTTCGCTCTGATCACCTGCCGCTCGGAAGAGGTGGCGGACGGCATCCGTTCCCTCGGGGTTGCGCCGGAAAGGGTGCGGATCATGCCCGACCTCAAGGCAGCGGCGGCGCGCATACCGGCTTCGGACGAGAGCGTGGCGCTTCTGTCCAGCGAGATCGACGGGCGGCCCGTGTGGCTCGCCGCCTCGACGCATCCTGACGACGAGGAAGCTGTTCTGACTGCTCACCGGCGTGTGCGCGAGGTGCGACCGGATGCCCTGCTCATCGTCGCGCCGCGCCACCCGCAAAGGGCCGAGCCATTGCAGGACCGTGCCCGCGTTCTTGAATTTGCCACCGCCCGCCGCAGCCTTGGCGAACCGATCGCCCCGGATTGCGATGTCTACATCGCCGATACACTGGGCGAGCTTGGCACGTTCTTCCAGCTTGCGCCGGTGGTGTTCCTCGGCGGGTCTTTCGGACAGGAAGGCGGGCACAATCCCTACGAGCCCGCTCATTTCGGATGTGCCATTGTCGCGGGCCCCAACACGAGGAATTTCGCCGCTGCCTATTCCGCGCTTGGTGCGGCGGGTGCGGCGAGGCAGGTGGGCACCTCCTCGGCGCTGGGCGATAGGGTGGCGGAACTCCTCGGTTCCTCAAAAGGTAAAGCGATGGGACAGGCCGGAAAGGCGTTCATGGAGGCGAGCGAAGACGGCATCGCGGACCATGCCGCGTTGATTGCGTCTGTCGTTCGATAGGCCGGGAAATCGAAATTGGACGGGCGGGCCTATTCCGCCGCGACACCCCCGGCAATCGGTTCGCCCGCATGGCTCTTGCGCAGTACGAGCCGCAGAAGCGGCGGCACCGTCAGGAGCGTCAGGAATGCCGACATCGAGAGCCCGCCGACCACGACTGCGCCCAGCCCCCGGTACAGCTCCGAGCCAGCACCCGGGAATACGACGAGCGGCAGCATCCCGCAAATGGACGTCAGGGTGGACATGAAGATCGGACGGATCCGGTTCCGCGTCGCCTCCTCGATTGCATCGACAGGAGAGAGACCTTCCTCGCGCAACAGGTAGAGCGACTGGTGCACGATGAGGATCGCGTTGTTCACCACGATGCCCACAAGGATCACGAAGCCCAGAAGGGTCAGCATGTCCAGTGGCTGCGATTGGAACACGTTCAAAAGCGCAAGCCCACCGACACCGCCCGCCGCCGCTATCGGCACCGAGATCATCACGACAAGCGGCAGGATGAAGGACTCGAACAGGATCGCCATGACCAGGAACACGATGACCATCGCGACGCCGAGGTTGATCTGGATCGCGGTCCATGTCTGCGAGAGCTGGTCGGCGGTGCCCGAGACCGTCATCCGCACGCCGGGTGGAAGGCCGCGGTCCTCGATCACCGAGACAACCTCGTTCTCCAGCAACTCGACCGCCGCTTCCAGCGGAAGGGCATCCGAGGGACGAACTTCGAGCGTCACGGTCCGGAGCCGCTCGAGATGGCGGATCTCGGTTGGCCCGGCGGTCACGCGGATCTCGGCCAGTTCCGACGCCGGAACGATCTGGCCCGAGGGCGTCACAACTGGGAATGCGCCAACGTCCTGCGTCCGAAGCCCGCTGAGGGAGCCGTTACCGCCCTTCAGCGTCAGGTCGATCCGACGGTTGCCGACATTGATCTCGGCCACGCGCACGCCGTCGTTATAGGCGTCGACCGTGGTGGCAAGCGCGTCCATCGACAGCCCGGCATCTGCAAGGCGGACGCGGTCGGGGATCAGCCGAACCTCCGGCGCCCCCAGTTCAAGGCCGGGAATTGGCCGGAACTGGTGGCCTTCGGACCGGGGCAGGCGCTGGCTGATCACGCCAGCGGCCTGGCCCGCAACGGCGAGTATCTCCTCGAGTTCATTGCCCGAGACGTTCAGCTCGATGGTGCGTCCGCCGCCGATGCCACGGCCGAAGAGCGAGGGTTGGGTCATGAACCCGAACGTCCCCGGCTCGGCGAAGATGGGTTGCGACAGGATCGGGATCACGTCGCGCACCCGGTCTTCATCGACGGCGGCGGCGGCGACGAAGCTGTTGCCGGGCGTTGCCACGAAGAAGAAGGACTCCAGCGCCGGGCGTCCGTCTTCCGTCACCGGCTCGGGCCGCGCCTCCCACATCGGCCGGGCGACGCTCTCAATCCTCTGGGCAATGGTCTCGGTGGTTTCCAGGTTGTAGCCGGGCGGGGGGATCATCACGCCGAAGACCAGGTTCCGGTTGCCCTCCGGCAGGTATTCGAGCTTGGGCAGAAAGGTCCAGGCGCCGATCGCGGCCCCGGTGCCGATGGCCGCGACCATGACCAGACCGGCAAGGCGGAAGCGGACGGTGAAACGCACATAGGCCATCACCAGCCACCTGAATGCCCGCCCGAGGTGATCGACGCCCGGAAGCGGCAGCATCCTGCTTTCGCCGCCTGCGAGGATACGGCTGGACAGCGCCGGGATCACCGTCACGGCGACGACCAGCGACAGCAGAACCGAGACCGAAATGGCCACCGCGATGTCGCGGAAAAGTTGCCCGGCCTCCAACTCCATCACCAGGATGGGAATGAACACCATCACGGTTGTAAGTGCCGAGACCAGGATCGCGCCCCAGACCTGCTTGGCGCCGATCTCGGCCGCCTCGCGGCGCGACTTGCCGCGCTCGCGCAGCCGGTAGATGTTTTCCAGCACGACGATGGCGGCATCCACGATCATGCCGATGGCAAAGGCGATGCCCGCCAGCGAGATGACGTTCAGCGTCCGACCCGTTGCCGCCATTGCGACGAAGGTCGCGACGATGGAAACCGGGATCGCCATCGAGATCACCAGCGTGGCGCGGGGGCTTCTGAGAAAGAGCAGCAGGACTGTCGCGGCGAGGAGGCCGCCGATCCAGATGTTTTGCGTCACCAGGCCAATCGCGCCCTCGATATAAACCGTTTCGTCGTAGACCTGTTCGAGTACCAGCCCGGCCTCGGCGACCGGCCCGCTTGCCAGTTCGGCAAGGACGACCTTCACCTCCTCCATCGTTGCAATGACGTTGGCGCCCTGTTCGCGCACGATGTTGAACGCCAGAGATGGCTCCCCCCGGAAGCGCAGGCGCGCGGTCGCCTCCTTGTAGGCGAAGGCGACCGTCGCCACATCGGCCACGCGAACCCGGCCCAGGCCGCCCGCCTGGCCGACGGCCTCGCTGCGAAGAACGACGCTTTCGATGGACTCGACGGTGTTCAGGTTGCCATCGGCGCGGACCACGTAGCGGCGCTTTCCCTCATCGACATCTCCGGCCGAGAGGCTCACGTTCTCGGAACGCAGCCGGTTGATGACCTGCGGAATGGTCAACCCGAACCGCGCCAGTTCCTCGGGCCGGATCACGATCTGCAACTCGCGCGAAACGCCACCGAAGACGTTCACCGTCGAGACGCCGTCGATCCGTTCGAGACGTTCCTTGACGACGTCCTCCATGAAGTCGCCGTATTCCGGCAGGTGCCGCGTATTGCCCTCGGCGGCGTGCGCCACCACCCACGCGATGGGGCTGTCGTCTGACCCCGAGGTGTTCAGACGTGGTTCGCCGGCTTCGGAAGGATAGTTGCCGACCCGGTCCAGACGGTTGGAGACGAGCAGCAGTATGTCGCCCATCTCGGAGCCTATGGCGAATTCGAGAGTAACCGCCGCCCGCCCGGTCCGGGCGCTGCTGGTCATGATCTCCAGGCCTTCAAGGCCCCGGAAAGCCTCCTCCTGCCGATTGATGATCTCGCGTTCGATCTCTGCCGGAGCTGCACCTGGCCAGGCCGTCTCGACCACCACGATGGGCTTGCGCACGTCCGGTGCGAGCTGGATGGGGATACGGCTCAGCGCGAGAACGCCGAACATGACCGCCATGACCACGAGCGCGATAACGGCGATGGGCCGCTCGATGGAAAAGCGGATCGGGTCCACCGGTCAGCCTCCGTTCGTGCCGGGCGCGCCGCCCGCGCCCGCGCGCTCGGCATCATCGCCGGGCGCATTTGCCCGCGTCGGCGCGATCTCCTGGCCGGGCCGCAGCCGTTCGTTGCCGCGGATCACCACCTCGTCGCCCAAGGCGAGACCGCCAAGCACCTCGAATGCGTCGCCAATGGCGCGCCCAAGCTCGACCGTGCGCGGCATGGCCTTGCCTTCCTCATGCACGAAGACCTGCCAGCCGCCGCTTGCCTGCACGACCGCGTCCTTCGGCACGACGACCACTTCCTCGGGAAGGCTGACGGGAACATCGAGAGTCACTGTCTGGCCGACCGCGATATCGCCCTGTGCGCCGGCGAGCGCGAAGCGCACGGGCCGGGTTCGGGTGGAAGAGAACTCGGTCGGCAGAACGGCGCGCAGGGTCAGCATCAATTCGCTCCCGGCATCGGTTCTGGCCTTCACCGTCTGGTCGCTCGGCAATGCACCGATAATGCGCGACGGCACGTTCGCCTCGACTTCGAGCCCGCTGTTGTCGAGCAGGCGGATAACGACATTGCCGGTGGACACGTACTCGCCCACCTCGGCGGTGACCTCCAGCACGGTGCCCCCGAACGGAGCCCGCACGACGGCGTTCTCAAGATCGTACTGCGCCCGGTTGAGACCCGAGTTGGCGGCGGCGATCCGCGCCTCGGCCTGGCGGAGGCTGCCAAGTGCCTCCGCGTACTCGCCGCTTCTGTCGTCCAGCTGGGCTTGCGACACGGTAGAGTTTGCAACCAGCGTCTGCGTGCGCTCGAATGCCTTCTGCGTGCGGTCCACACGTGCGTTCGCGACGGCGACACCGGCTTCGGCGATGGCCATTTCCGCCTCGGCCTGCTGCAGTTCGATGTGCAGCCGCTCGGTGTCGATGCGGAAAACGACATCACCCTTCTCGACGATGTCTCCGATACGGAACGGCGCTTCGACGGCAACGCCCATGACACGCGTCGCAACGTCGCTCTGCCGTCCCGCGACGACCTGTCCGAACACCGCCACGCTTTCGGCAACGTCACGAACAGATACGACATCGGTTGTCACGCCAGCAGGCCGGCCTTGTGCAAATGCCGAAGACGCGGCGGCGAGAAGGCAGACGGCACTCGCCAAGACAGATAATCGCACGCTGAACATCCGGAAAGCTCCTAACACCCCGTGAACACATAGCATGTTTCGACGGAAAGCCAGCTTGGAAGTGAGGCTTCGGGCGATGATCGTAAACAGAAATTGGCCCCGCCTTCCACCGATGCGGGCGGGTATCGCGGACTTGCGCCGAACCGGCGGCAAACTAAACTCGATTCCGCGACCTGGAGCGAAGCCCGAATCTGGTCGCGACTTTCCCGTTCCGCGGGATGTCCGCCCCGAAAGACACGCCGCAAGATGAGGATCCGGATGGTACAGATCGACGCCCACCAGCATTATTGGAACCCCGCACGCGGCGACTATGGCTGGATGCCGGAAGATCATCCGATCCTGACGCGGACCTATGGGCCGGACGACCTGCGTCCGCATCTCGACGATGCTGGAATTGGGCACACCGTCCTCGTGCAGGCGGCCGAAAGTGTCGAGGAGACGGAGTATATGCTGGGGATCGCCGACGCGACGCCGAACGTGGCGGGCGTCGTCGGCTGGATCGACTTCGAGAACCCCGGTCACAAGGCGCAACTCGAGCGTTTGGCACGGCATCCGAAGTTCAAGGCCGTGCGGCCAATGATCCAGGACATCCCCGATGACGACTGGATGCTGCGCGACGATGTCCAGTGGGCCTATCGCGCGGTGAGCGACCTGGGGTTGGGTTTCGATGCGCTGGGGTTTCCGCGTCATCTCGACAATTTCCTGACGATACTGAACCGTTACCCTGACATGCGGGTGGTGGTTGACCATTGCATGAAGCCCAATATCGGGGAGCATTCCGAGCGGAACTTCTCGCACTGGGCGAAGGGCATGGAGAAGATCGCGGCGGAAACAAGCGCCTGCTGCAAGCTCTCGGGCCTTACCACCGAAGCGGCCGAGGGCTGGACCGTGGATGATCTGCGCCCCTATGCCGGCCATGTGCTTGAGGTGTTCGGACCGGCGCGCGTCATGTGGGGTTCGGACTGGCCGGTGTGCCGGTTGCGCGGCGAGTACGGTGACTGGCGACAGGCGGCGCTGACGCTGACCGAGGGTCTGTCGGACGCCGAAAAGGCACGGGTTTTCGGCGGGACGGCCGCCGAGTTCTACCGGCTCGACGTCTGAGGCAGGCCGCGCTCAATAGGTCGCGCGCCCTCCCGACAGGTCGAACACGCCTGCGGTTGTGAACGAATTCTCGCGCGAGCAGAGCCACACGATCATTGCCGCGGCTTCCTCGACTTCCAGGAAACGGCCCCTCGGGATTTTCGACAGCATGTAGTCGATATGTTCCTGTTTCATCTGGTCGAATATCCGCGTCCGCGCCGCGGCGGGCGTCACGCAATTTACCGCGATATCCTGTCCGGCCAGTTCCTTGCCGAGCGACTTGGTGAAACCGATCACCGCAGCCTTGGACGTGGAGTAGGCGCTGGCATTCGGGTTGCCTTCCTTGCCTGCAACCGAAGCGATATTGACGATGCGGCCGTAGTTCTGCGCACGCAGCGTGGGCACCACCGCCTTGTTGGTGAAAAAGGTGCCCAGGGTGTTGATGCGCATCACGCTCTCGAAAGCCTCAACAGGATACTCTTCGACCGTCATGTTGGGCCCGGCGATGCCGGCCGAGTTCACGAGTATGTCGATGCGCCCCGTGGCCTCCAGCGTGGTCTTGACCGCGGCCTGCACATTGTCCCAGTCAGAGACGTCGACCTCGACGGCGATCGCGCCGCCACCAAGCGCTTCGGCCTTTTCGCCCGCCAGCGCCGCGTCCATGTCCCAGACCGCAACTCGTGCGCCACCGGCCCGCAGCGCATCTGCCACCGCGCCTCCGATTCCCTGCGCGCCGCCGGTGACGATGGCGGTTTGTCCCTCGAAGTTGCTCATGCTGCGTCCCATCCCTTGCGAGTGCACTCATAGCCGTCACGGTAGCAGGCTTCGGGCGATTCCGCGAAGTCGCGCCAGACCCGTGTCGCCGCCGCCAGTTCGGGCAATCCGCGCCCGAAGGCCTCGATGGTCAGCCACCGGTCATACCCGCTTGCCTTGATCGCCTTGAAGGTCTCTGCCCAGGGAACATGGCCGCGCCCAGGCACGCCGCGATCGTTTTCCGAGATGTGGATGTGGATCACGTCCGCCGCGTTGCGCGTGAAGGCATCGACCGGGTCCTTCTCCTCGATATTCGCGTGGAACGTGTCGTACATCGTCTTGATCGCGGGGTGGTCGACGTTGCGGGTATAGCTGCAAAGATCATCCATCGTGTTGGCGAAGTAGGTCTCGAACCGGTTGACCGCCTCCAGAGCAAAGACCTGGCCGTTCGCCTGCGCATGATCGCCCACGCGCCGGTGTATCTCGCGGGCACGGTTGAATTCGGCTTCGGTGGTTCCCTCACCGGAGAAATGGCCAAGCGCCTGATGCAGCGGGCCACCGATCCCTTCCGCGCCGAGGGCGGCGGAGCAATCGACCAGCCATTTCAGATAGTCCTCGCCGCGTTGCCGGTCGGCGGCATCTTCGCTCAGGATGTGCATGTCCGGGGTCGGAATGACGGAAATTGCCGTTCGACCAAGCCCCAGTTCGTCGAGCATTTTCGCCGTCTTGGCGTAGTCGTCCGGCGTCCCGGCGAAGACCGGCACTTCCACACCATCGTACCCCGTGGCCTTGAGGTCCGCGAGAAGCGCCTTGTGTTCCTCGCCCAGCGACGTGGTCCACAGCAACATGCAGAATCCGATTTTCATGAAGGCTCCCCCCGATTGGCGTGTTTCCGGCAGCATAGCCGCGCGCCGTGATTCAAGAAAGCAGGATCTGAGGGGCGTACATCAGAAAAAGATTGCTTTTGAGGCGGCGAGCCGAGACGATGGCGGCAAATGAACAGGGGTCTCGGGAGGAAGACATGGCAGACAACAACTTTCCCAAACTTCACAATGCAATGTGGCCGGGCCTTGTCGGCAAGGGTGAGGAAGAACCACCCATCAGCCTCGACAAGATGCTGGACATGACCGCAGCGGCAGAGGTCGATGGCGTGAAATTCGATGGCGTGGACCTGTTTCTGGCCGATCCGCATACCTCGATCGACGTCGATGACGACGGCATCAAGGCGCTTGCGGATAACGTCGGCGGACGCGGGCTGGACATCGGCTCGGCGGTCGCGCCGGTCTGGCCGCCCGTGGGCGGCGGTTCGGCGATGGACGAGGGTGAGGGGCGCACCGCATTTCTCGCTGCTGTCGACAAGGCCTGCCGGATCATGGGGCGGTTGCGCGAGCTTGGCGTGCGCAAGGGTGGCGTGGTTCGCATCGACACCGCGACAGGTGTGGCCGAGTGGGCGGCAGACCCGGCGGGCAACACCGCGAAGATGGCCGAGACCTTCCGCCAGGCCTGCGACATCGCAGCCGGGCATGGCGAGCGTCTTGCCGCCGAGGGCGAGATCTGCTGGGGGGGCATGCACTCGTGGAAGCACATGGTCGAGTTGTTCGAGGCCGTGGACCGGCCCGATGTGCTGGGCTTCCAGGCCGACCTTGCGCACACAATGCTCTACGCGATGGGCTACAACGCGCCCGAACACCAGCTGATCACGGCCGAGCAACTCGACGATCAGGCAAAGCTCGACGAGGCATTGCGCACGATCACCGACGCGCTCCGGCCCTGGACCATCGACTTCCATGTGGCCCAGAACGACGGCACGGTTCACGGCTCGGGCAGCCACGACAAGACCGGGCGGCACTGCATGGCGACCGATCCCAACGGCAAGCTCGACGTGGTCAAGCACTCGGGTTTCTGGCTGAACAATCCCGACGGCACGCCGACCAAGGCGATGCGACACATATGCTGGGACGGCTGCATGTTCCCGAACGCGGTTCTGGAGGATCAGCAAACCTGGAACGACATTCTCGCCACCATGATCAAGGTGCGTGAGGCGCATGGCTGGAGTGAGTGACATGGGCAAGAAACTTCGCATTGGCATGGTCGGCTATGGTTTCATGGGCCGCACACACTCGAACGCCTTCAACCAGGCGCCCCGGTTCTTCGACCTGGGCTATGAGCCGGTTCTGACCGCAGTCTGCGCCCGGAACAAGGACCGCGCGCAAGCCTTCGCCGACCAATGGGGCTATGGCAGTGTCGAGACCGACTGGCAGGCGCTGGTCGCGCGAGATGACATCGACCTGATCGACATCGCCGCGCCGAACGACATGCACCACGACATTGCCATCGCTGCCGCCGAGGCGGGGAAGATGGTGATGTGCGAGAAACCGTTGGGCCGGAATGCAGCCGAATCGGCCGAAATGGTCGCGGCGGTCGAAAAGGCGGGCGTGCCCAACATGGTCTGGTACAACTATCGCCGCATCCCTGCGGTGACGTTTGCCAAGAACCTGATCGACGCCGGAAAGCTGGGCCGCATCTTCCACTACCGCGCGCAGTTCCTCCAGGACTGGACCATTGCCGACGATCTGCCGCAGGGCGGCGAGGGGCTCTGGCGGCTGGACAAGTCGGTGGCCGGATCGGGCGTGACGGGCGACCTGCTGGCCCATTGCATAGACACCGCGATGTGGCTTAACGGCGGCATCGACAAGGTGACGGCGATGACCGAGACCTTCATAAAGGAGCGTCAGCACACTCTTACCGGCAAGGTCGAACCGGTTGGCATCGACGACGCCAGCGCCTTTATGGCGCGGTTCGGCAACGGCTCGCTCGCGCTCTTCGAG
The DNA here is from genome assembly GCA_022340315.1 of Silicimonas sp. Taxonomy (GTDB): domain Bacteria; phylum Pseudomonadota; class Alphaproteobacteria; order Rhodobacterales; family Rhodobacteraceae; genus JAJDOD01. The sequence continues at coordinate 16,733 of JAJDOD010000126.1, forward strand.
GCGACGCGCTATGCCCGTGGTCACAAGGCGCTTTACACGCTGGAGATCAATGGCGAGCACGCCTCGCTGATCTGGGATCTGCACGACCTGCACCGGCTTCAGATGTTCGACCATCGCGACGAGGGGCCGGAGCGCGGCTGGCGCTCGATCCACGTCACCGACGGTGACCATCCTTATATGGACAAGTGGTGGGTGCCGGGGCTCTCGATCGGGTATGCGGAGAGCTTCGTGCACCAAGCCGCCGATTTCATCGCGGGTCTCGACGGCACGCCCGCCGCGCCGACATTCGCAGATGCGCATCAGACCGACCTTGTCACCGATGCTGTGCTGAAATCGGCCGAGACTGGCCAATGGGAATCGCCCTAGGCGACGCCGTTTTCAAGCACTGGGCCTGGCAGTCCTCCCTCTGCCAGGCCCGTATTCTTTTCTACCGCAGGTCCTTCCAGGGCGCTTCACCCGCCACGTCGACCAGTTCATAGCCCTGGTCTCCGACGCAGGGGCCAAGGATGGCCAGCAACTGTGCGTCGCTATCGCCCACGTTGAAGCTTGCATGGACCATGTCGGCCGGGATGAACACGCTGTCTCCCGGGCCGAAGATACGTTTTTCCTGACCAAGCCACTGTTCCACCTTGCCCGAGATGCAATAGATCACCTCTTCCTGATCGGGATGCTTGTGAAAATCATGACCTTCGCCGGGCGTGATATTCACCTCGATCACCGTCAGTTGGCCCGCACCGGTGGATGGTGGGTGTGACATCCAGCGGAGCTTGCCCCAGTCCAGCGTCTCGGCCGGCGTTTCGGCGGACATCATGAATTTTCCGGTCATTTGCTTCCTCCGATTTCAGTGAAGGCGCGGGTTTGCGCGACGAGAGCTTTTTCCGAAGGCAGCCGCTCCATCGAGCTGGCACCATAGAAGCCCTGGCAATCTTTAGTCTTTTCAAGCACGTAGGCCGCATCTTCTGGCATTGAAATCGGGCCTCCGTGGCAGAGGACAATGACCTCTTCATTGGCGTCGCGCGCGGCTTCGGCCATCGCGTCGATTGCTGTCACGCATTGGTCGAGGTCGAGGGCGGTTTCGGCGCCGATGTCTCCGCCGGTCGTCAATCCCATATGGGCGACGACAATATCGGCCCCGGCATCGGCCATCGCATGCGCCTCGGCCGGTGTGAACGCGTAAGGTGTTGTAAGCATGTCTTTTTCGTGGGCTGCACGGATCAACTCCACCTCAAGGGAATAGCTCATGCCGGTTTCTTCGAGGTTCGCGCGGAAGGTGCCGTCGATCAGGCCTACGGTGGGGAAGTTCTGGACGCCGGAAAAGCCCAGGGATATCAGATGGTTGAGGAAGCTGTCGCGGATCATGAAAGGATCGGTGCCGTTCACGCCCGCCAGAACCGGGGTGTTTCTGACCACCGGCAGCACCTCTTTCGCCATGTCCACGACGATCTCGTTGGCGTTGCCATAGGCCAGGAGACCAGCCAGAGAACCTCGCCCCGCCATGCGGTAACGCCCTGAATTATATATCACAATCAGGTCGATCCCGCCCGCTTCCTCGCATCGCGCGGAAAGCCCGGTTCCCGCGCCGCCGCCAATGATCGGGCGGCCCGCGTCGATCTTTGCGCGCAGGCGGTTGAGGATTTCGGAGCGGGGAATGCGCATCAGGTTATCTCTCTGAAAGCCGCCAGGGCGGCGTCGGCAAATTCGGGCGTGTTGAGGTTATGCGGCACCGAAATCACACGTCGGTATTGCGTCGGTATTACGTCGGTATTCAGTCGGTGCGTCAATGCGGCAAGGGCCTCGGGGTTGTGGAAGGGTTGACCGGGCGCGTCGATGGCCGAGACCCCGCCTTCCGGGATCAGGAA
>JAJDOD010000129.1 GCA_022340315.1 Silicimonas sp.
GAAGCAATGCCATGCGAGAATGCCTGTGCATTTCTGCACCAACCCTTCATCGGTCCGGAAATATCCCGGTGGGGTCCGGGGAGGCAGAGCCTCCCCGGCGGGTCGCCGCTGTCAGGCGGCGAAAACTTCTTCACCTTGCCACGGCGCAGTTCGCTCGACCTGGACTTAATGTGCAAAATTGCGCATAAATCCTGCAATCAGCGACATTACTTTACTTTTGCAAACTTGATACATCGTTTGGCAACAGACAAATATGTTGGGAGACCAGACATGCTGAACCAGATCAAGGGCCTGCACCATGTGACCTCGCTAGCGTCGTCCGCCAGCCGGAACAACGCGTTCTTCACTGACACCCTGGGGCTGCGAAGGGTCAAGCAGACGGTGAACTTCGACGCGCCGGACGTCTATCACCTCTACTATGGAGACGAGGCCGGGACGCCCGGTACCGTCATGACCTACTTCCCCTTCCCGATGGCCGCGCGCGGCAAGCCGGGCACGGGCGAGGTGGGGCGGACGTACTTCGCGGTGCCGAAGGACAGCCTCGATGCCTGGGCCGAGAGGCTTGCCGGTTTGGGCGTCGCCGGGCTTGGGCGCGATACGCGCTTCGGTGACGACAGGGTGCTGTTCGACGGCCCCGATGGCGACGCCTTCGCGCTCGTCGGGACCGAGGGCGACGAACGCGCGCCCTGGACCGGCGGCGGTATCTCGGAACAGATGGCGATCCGGGGCTTCCAGGGGGCCGACATGCGGCTGCGCGATGAAGGGGCGAGTGCCGAGCTTCTGAAGTTCATGGGCTACGAGGAGGTCGACCGGAAAGACAACGTGATCCGCTTCAAGGTCCCCGGCGGCAACGCGGCCGACACCATCGACATCGAAACGCTGCCGGGTGCCTCGCCTGCCGGTCAGGGGGCGGGATCGGTGCATCACATCGCCTTCGCCGTCGAGAACCGGGCGCGGCAGTTGGAGGTGCGCGAGGCGCTGATCGACACCGGCTATCGCGTGACGCCGGTGATCGACCGGGACTATTTCTGGGCGATCTACTTCCGCACGCCGGGCGGTGTGCTGTTCGAGGTGGCGACCAACGAGCCGGGCTTTGCCACCGATGAGGACACCGCGCATCTGGGCGAGGCGCTGAAACTGCCCAGCCAGCACGCGCATCTGCGTGAGAAACTGGAGCGGGTTCTGGAGCCGCTGGAATGAGCTATCACGCCGCGAGAACCGACGGCGCGCCCGGCGCGCCGCTCGTCTTCACCTTTCACGGCACTGGCGGGGACGAGACGCAGTTTCACGGGATCGCCGCCGAGTTGCTGCCGGATGCCCATGTCGTGTCGCCGCGTGGCGATGTCAGCGAGATGGGCGCGAACCGCTATTTCCGGCGCACCGGCGAGGGGGTCTATGACATGGACGACCTCTGGTCGCGGGCCGCAGCGATGGCGGATTTCATGGCGGCCGAAAAGGCCCGGACCGGGGCGGAGCGCGTATTGGCGCTGGGCTATTCCAACGGGGCGAACATCCTTGCCGCCGTGGCGATGATCCGGCCCGATATCGTCGATGACATGGCGCTGATGCACCCGCTGATCCCCTGGGCGCCCGAGCCGCAAGCCGGTCTGGCAGGGCGGCGCGTGCTGATCACGGCGGGAGAGCGAGACCCGATCTGCCCGGCGCCGCTGACGCGGGCGCTGGATGCCTATCTGCGAGACCAGAAAGCGCAGGTCGAGACCGTCTGGCATCCGGGTGGACACGAGATCCGGCGCGAGGAACTCGCCGCCTTGCAGGATTTCTTCCGGACGGACCTTATCCGCGGGTAAGGTCCGTATCCGCGGATAAGGTCACGAGTTGTTGCCGAGAACCGCGCCCGGATTCATGATGCCCAGCGGATCGAGGGCCTGTTTGATCGCCCGCATCGCGGCGAGCCTCGCAGGGTCGCCGTAACGCTCCAGTTCGCGGACCTTGGCCCGCCCGATCCCGTGCTCGGCGCTGAAGGTGCCGCCGCGCGCGATGGCAAGATCGTGGATGATCCGGGTCACTTCCGGCGCGCGGGGCCGGAGCGCGTCGCGGCTCTGGCCCTCTGGCGGAAAGACATTGTAGTGCAGGTTGCCGTCGCCTAGATGGCCGAACGCATTGATTCTGCAAGGTAAAAGAGCATTTATCGCCTCGCGCGCCTCGTCGATGTAGCCCGCGATCTCGCCCAGTGGCAGCGCGACGTCATGGCTGGCGACCGCGCCGATCTTTCGGTTGGCCTCGGGGATGGATTCGCGGACGTTCCAGAACTCGGCGCGTTGCTGGCCGCTTTGGGCAAGCCGGGCGTCGAGGGCAAGGCCCCGGTCCGCCGCGACCTCGAAGGTTTCGGCCAGAAGGGTCTCGGCATCGACGGATGGCCCGGTTCCGATCTCGACCAGGATGCACCATTCGGGCGCCTCATCAAAGGGCAGGCGGACCTGCGGCATGGTCGCTGCAAGGAAGGCGAAGGACATCGACGAGATCAGCTCGAAAGCCGAGATCGCCTCGCCCGCGTGCTCGCGGAACAGCGACAGCATGTCGAGCGCCGACGCAGGGTCAGGCACGCTTATGAAGGCGGTTGCCACATGCGCGGGGCGCGGGAAAAGCTTGAGCGAGGCGGCGGTGATGAGGCCGAGCGTCCCCTCGGCGCCGATCAACAGGTTTCGCAGGTCATAGCCGGTGTTGTCCTTCCGGAGCCGCTTCAGGCCATGCAGGATCTCGCCGTTCGGCAACACCGCCTCGATCCCGAGGCAGAGGTCGCGCGCGGTGCCGTAGCGCAACACGTTCAACCCGCCGGAGTTGACCGAGAGTCCGCCACCGATCCGCGCGCTACCCTGGCTGCCGTAGGACAGCGGGAAGAGGCGGTTCGCATCCTCGGCGGCCGCCTGGATGTCGGCCAGAACCGCGCCTGCTTCGGCGACAAGGGTGTTCTCGTTGGGATGGATGGCGCGGATCGCGGTCATCCTTTCAAAGGAGACGATCAGTGGCGCGGGTGTGTTCAGCGCAACTTGCCCGGCGACAAGTCCGGTGCCGCCGCCATAGGGGATGAGGCCCACCCGCGCCTCGCTGCAGAGGCGGACGATGAGAGCCGCTTCCTCGGTCGTGGCGGGCACGGCGACGATTTCGCTCTGTCCGCGATAGAGGTCTCGCGGTTCTTCGTTTTCGGCAGGCGTGGCGGGCCGGGTTCTGATCCCGGCGGCGTTCAGTCGTTCGGCAAAGGCGGTATCTGCGGCGTTCAGCATGGCGACAGGTCTAGTGCCGGAACACCGAAAGGGAAACTCCCGCTGTCGTCATTCGTCCTCTGTCAGGAACTTTGGTTGGAGCACGACCACCGTGGGGCGCGAGGGCAGGTCACGGAGCGAAAGTTCCATGCTGCTGGTTCCCGGTTGCTCGACGAGAAATTCGTCGGACACTCCGGCAAGGAAGGCGTTGAGAGACCCGCCGGACCACCAGTGCATCGGCAGGACGATGGAGCTGCGCAGGCGTTTGACGATTCGGATCATGGTGGGCGTATCGACGGTGGTTCCGCCATCGACCGCCGCCATGACCACGTCGAGCCGTCCGATTGCGGCATAGGTTTCCTCGGACGGTTCGTGGTGCAGGTGGCCGAGATGGCCGATGCAGAGACCGGCGGCCTCGAAGATGAAGATCGAGTTGTTGTCCTCGTAGCGGTCCCCGAAGCCGTTGCGGACATCCGTTGTGGCGTTGCGGATCAGCATCTCGCCCAGGTCGAGGTAGTGGTCGGCCGGAACGCCTTGCTGTTTCCAGCCTTCGAGGACATGGGGAATGTCGGGATGTGGCGCGACGGTCCAGTGGGTGCCGTGGGCGTTGTTCATGGTGACGACATCAGGGACCAGACCGACAGCGCCGATGAAGCCGTTGTAGTCGGTCACCGCGTCGATGCCGCCGTGGGTCTGGATCAGGTACATCGAATGGTCGATATAGCTGATCCGCACGGTGAATTCGTCGGCGGTGGGGGTTTGCCAGGAGGCCTTCTGAATGTAGGCCGCGCCGGGGATGTTCTGGGCGATGGCGAAACAATGGCTTGGCCGGCGGTCCTGCGCGGCGGCGGGCAGGGCAAGCGCCAGGGTGAAAGCCAAGAGGATCGTTCTGAACATGGGCAGCACCTCCTGAGGCCTAAGTTAGCTTGGTGCGCGCGTTTGCCCAGAGGAACCGCGTTGCGTCTTCTCGCATGACACGACAAGTTGAGCGGCAAGTACGGGAGGCACCGACATGACATATGTGATGGCAATTGATCAGGGCACGACTTCGAGCCGCGCGATCCTGTTCGACAAGGAAATGGGCATCGCGGCATCGGCGCAGAAGGAGTTCCCGCAGCACTACCCCGCGAGCGGCTGGGTCGAGCACGACCCGGAAGACCTCTGGTCGACGGTGGTTGAAACCGCGAAGGCGGCGATGGAGAAGGTTGGGGCCAAGCCTTCGGACATTGCCGCCATCGGGATCACCAACCAGCGCGAGACCACGGTCGTTTGGGATAAGGCGACGGGCAAGGCGCTGCACAATGCGATCGTGTGGCAGGACCGGCGGACGGCGGACTATTGCGCCTCGATGAAGGACGCACATGAAGCGATGGTCACCGATGTCACCGGCTTGCTGTTCGATCCCTACTTTTCCTCGACCAAGCTGCGCTGGATACTCGACAAAGTCGAAGGCTCGCGCGAGCGGGCGCGGGCGGGCGATGTGCTTTTCGGGACGGTGGACAGCTATCTCATCTGGCGTCTGACCGGCGGCGCGGCGCATGTGACGGATGCGACGAACGCAGCGCGGACGATGCTTTACGACATCTACAAAGGGAAGTGGTCGAGCCGGATTTGCGAGCTGCTCGATGTGCCGATGGAGATGCTGCCGGAGGTCAAGGACTGCGCCGCCGAGTTCGGGGTGACCGAGGTGTTCGGCGGTCAGATCCCCGTGCTTGGCGTTGCGGGCGACCAGCAGGCGGCGACGGTGGGGCAGGCGTGCTTCGAGCCGGGGATGCTGAAATCGACCTATGGCACGGGGTGTTTCGCGCTGCTCAACACCGGGGCCGAGCCGGTGAAGTCGACGCACCGACTGCTGACGACGATCGGCTACCAGATGGACGGCAAGCCGACCTATGCGCTGGAGGGTTCGATCTTCATCGCGGGCGCGGTCGTGCAATGGCTGCGGGACGGGTTGAAGATCATCTCGGATGCCAGCGAGACGCAGGGCATGGCGGAGGCGTCGGATCCCGGGCAACCCGTTGTGATTGTCCCGGCTTTCACGGGGCTGGGCGCGCCTTACTGGAACCCGGATTGCCGGGGGGCGGTGTTCGGGCTCTCGCGCAATTCGGGGCCGGAGGAGTTCGCGCGGGCGGCGCTGGAGAGCGTGGGCTACCAGACGCGTGATCTGCTGGAGGCGATGAAGGCCGATGGCGCGGGCGGCGGCGAGGCCGTG
>JAJDOD010000131.1 GCA_022340315.1 Silicimonas sp.
CCCGGGTGCCGTAGCACGAAACGAAGCCCTGCGCGCATCAAAGTATCTCGGCCGTGCCATCTGGCGACGGTGGAGCGGCTACCACCGCCGGAGCCGTGTCGAGAGCAAGATGAACTGCATCAAGCTGCTCGGCCAATCCCTGATGGCCAGAGACTTCGAGCGCCAGGTCGCCGAGCTGCAGGTTCGTATCGCCGTGCTGAACGGCTACACTGCGCTTGGTATACCTATCACAGAGCCCACAGGATATGTCCGTCCGGGGAAAGGGGACGTCAGGCCCTAAGCCGATTTGTGCAACAAGGCCGGCAACGACCGGAGTAATACGTCCTAAACGACCGGTTTCACCCACATCGGACAATCGCGAAAAACAAGGCAACACCCGAGTTGCGGACAAGGCAGACATTGGAATAGCTCGAGCCTTGGCCAAAGCAGCCTTGGCTCTGAGCGCGTCACTCGGCCACAGACTTGAAATAGGCAACGATGTGGGCGACCTCGTCATCGGTCCAGCCATCGTGCCACCGCATAAGTGTGCCGGGTACAGTCAGCATGGCATCGACGGCGAAGGAATAGAGCAGCTCCTCGGTCCAGACACCATCCATCTGCCTGAGCGCGATTGAATACTCGAAGTCGTCGCGCGATGCGATCGGCCGCCCGAAGATACCGACGAGGGACAGTCCCTGTTTCGGGTTGATGACGACTTCGTCCTCGCTCTCGATCTTGTGGCACTGGTCACAGCGCTGGTTCGCGAGGTCGCGCCCGAGTTCGGGGTCAGCCGCCGCGATCAGCTCTGACACCTTCAGCGGCGGTTTTGGTTTGGCGCCGGCGGCCTCAAGCAACTCGATGACATTCTCGTAGTCGTTCGCTCGGGCCAGATGGAGGGCATTCACGTTGCCGTATCCGCCCTTGCTGGTGGAGCGCGCCCTGCCGATGGCATCGACATCTGCGTCCGCCTCGATCAGTGCCCTTGCCGCTCTTGCGTGGCCATTGGCAGAGGCGGTCATAAGCGGCGTGAACTGGTCATTGTTTCTGGCGTTCGGGTCTGCTCCGGCTTTGATCATTATCTCGATGGCCTCGGCATATCCCTTCTGGGCGGCCGCATGCAGTGCCGTGCCCAGCATCGTGCTGGTAGCTTCGAGGTCCGCGCCCTGCGCCACGAGGAGCTCGACGGCCTCGGTATGGCCGTTGAATGCCGCGATCTGGAGGGGTGGAATGATGTTGGGCTCGTTGACATCGGCACCATCGTCGATAAGCCGTTTCAGCTCGGCTGTGTCGCCGGCCATCACTGCGTCGAAGACCGGGCCGCCCTGGGCCATCGTGGCGGTTGCAAGTGCCAAGGCAAAAAAGATTGTTTTCAGACGCATGGGTGAGCTCCCTGATGTTGATTTCCGACGGTGTGGCAGGCGCAGCCGCTGGATGTCGCCCGCCATCCGGCTGACGTTTCACTGGTTGGCGAAGAGGCCGTCCACCATGTCCTTGTAGGCTTCGAGGTTGGCGCCGGTTCCATAGAGAAGCGCCGACCAGTGCCGGACGTATCCGGCGATGACGGCGGCCTCGGCGATTTCCTGTTCGGTCGCACCGTAGGACATGGCCGCCGCACGATGGTAATGGGTGCAGTACTGGCAGGGGATCTGCGCGGCCACCGCCAAGGCGATCAGCTGCATCGTTTTCACGTCCAGGGCGCCCTTGCCGTCCTCGACATCGTTCATCCAGCCCCAGGCGCCAGGCAGCATGCTGTCGGGATAGTTCTCGATCTCGGGCAGGGCGGCGCCGAATGCTTCCTGCGCCTCGGCCCGGATATCGGCGGCGGATTGTTCCTGCGCGACCGCCGGAAGGGCGATGGCGATGGCGGTAGCAAAGCTGATGATAATTCTCATAGGTTCCCCTCTGTGGATGGCTTCTGTTTCGATGAGCCGCCCTTGCGCGAACGGCCCCACCGCGTGCAGAATGCTGTTGCGGATGGAGGAAATCTGGCCCGCTCGGATTGGGGTTGTCCTGAAAACGAGGTGAAATCGTGCTGAAACGGCATGAAATCCGGCTGGGAGCGTTTGCTTTCGACCCTGCCTCTCGGGATTTGCGGGACGCCGACGGAAAGCATGTCGATCTGCGCAACAAGTCGTCCGACGTTCTGGCCTGTCTCGCTGTGCGTCCCGGTGAGATCATCGGCAAATCCGAGATCATGGATGCGGTCTGGCCCGACGTCACGGTCTCGGACGAGAGCCTCGTGCAATGCATCGCGGACATTCGCCGCGCCATCGGTGACAAGGATCAGGCGCTTCTGAAGACCCATGTCGGCAAGGGATACAGCCTGATCGCCGATCCGCCGGGGTTCGGTCCTCGAAAAACGACGCTGGCTATCGTGGCCGCGGCATGTCTCATCGTGATCGCAGCGGGAGCAATATGGTCGCTCGCGCATCCCGATCCGGTGGCAAACGAGATCCCGAGGATCGCGGTGCTTGCATTCGATGACCTGAGTTCTGGCGAAGACAGGGGTTGGTTGGGCGACGGGATCGCGGAAGGCGTGATAACGGAGTTGGCGGGTTATCGGGAATTCCAGGTTTTGTCGCGGAACTCAAGTTTCAGCTTCCGGGACCAGCCGACGGACGTCACCGAAATTGCCGAGCGGTTGAATGCCGACTTCATCGTGGAGGGCAGCAAGCAGAAGTCGGGCGACCGATTGCGCGTCACCGTGCAGTTGGTCAACGGTCGCGATGGCGGCCATATCTGGGCGGACGAATACGACGCCGATCTGGGCGAGCTGTTCGACGTACAGTCGAGGATCGTGCGCAGCATTGCCACGCGGCTGGGACGCGATCTCGCGTGGTCTCCACCGAGAACGGGAAACCGGCAGAAGGTCAATGCGCTGCACTACTACTTTCAGGGCAACGAGGCATTCAAGAAAAGCACGCCCCAAGACTATCGGCGCGCTCTTGACGCCTATGAAGCGGCCATTGCCGCCGATCCCGGTTCTCCCTTCGGCTATGTCGGCATGGCAAACCTGATCTGGAGTGATGCTGTCCAGGGCTGGGTCTTCGGGGACGTACCTCAGGACGAGCTGATCAGGCGTGGCATCGACTATGCCGAAATGGCCATCTCGATCGACCCGACCTATTACGCCGCGCATATCGCGCGGGGCGACATGCATTATCTGGCCGGAGAACATGCCGAAGCGATTATCCGCTATCAAAGTGCTGCCGAACTGAACCCGAGCAGCAGCACAGCCATGGCGGTGGCGAACGACCCGCTTCTCTATACGGACCGAACGGACGAAGCGATCGAGATGATGGAGCGCGCCATCGAAATAAACCCGGTGACACCGGGCTGGTATTTCAACAACCTCTCACGAGCGTATTGGGATGCCGGACGGTGTGAGGAAGGGGAGCAGACGATACGGAAAAGGGCAAAACTGCAGGAGTGGGATTTGCGGGCGCTCATCGTCAATCTCGTGTGCCAGGAGAAGCTTGAAGAGGCCCGGGACGTTGCGCGCCAGCTGATGGAAGCAAACCCGGATTTCACTGTCGACGCTCACGCGGAACGCATTCGCAATGTCATGAAGAACCAGGACTATTACGAACGTTGGCTTGGCGCCTTGGAAGCGGCAGGGCTGCCGAAACAGTAAATCGCAAATCGAATGACTTCCTTATCCCTTGCGACTCGACCTGAAAAAAAGAATGCCCGGTTCCGCGACGAGCTTCTAAACCGTGAGATCTTCTACTCGCTCAGTGAGGCACAGGTCATCATCGAAGGCTGGCGGAAACACTACAACACCAAGCGGCCCCACAGCGCACTCGGCCACCAGCCTCTAAAACCATCGTCCCGATGGACCAGAGGCCAGTCATGCACTAACAATCACTTTGGACCAGTCAGATCAGGCCAACCAGAGGAGTTCGGCGACTTCTTCCACAACGTTGCCATACCACTGACGAGGGGAACCGAGGGGATCGTACAGGTCTTGCCGGGTGCGCCCCGCATGGACAGCCCTAGAGAGTTCAGTTTCGTGATGATCTGGAAGGACC
>JAJDOD010000145.1 GCA_022340315.1 Silicimonas sp.
GCCTGGGGCGGCAGCTCCATCACGATCCGCGCCTCGGTCCGCCATTCCGCCAGTAGCGAGAGCCGCCCGTAGGCCTTGCTTCCGGGGCGGGCGACGATCCGTTCCGCGACCTCGCGCTGGAACATCAGCGTCAGGCTTTCCCAGAAGGGCGGCCACTCCGGTGCGTCGAGCCAGCGGGTCAAAAGCGCGGTGCCGACGTTGTAGGGAAGGTTCGCGGCGATCCTGACGGGTGGCGTCAGGTGTTCCGCGAAGTCGATTTCCATTGCGTCGCCGTAGAGGACAGTGAGACGACCGGAGTAGGCGGCGGCAATCTCGGCCAGCGCGGGCAGGCAGCGTTCGTCCTTTTCGATGGCAACCACATGGCGTGCCCCGGAGGCGAGCAAGCCGCGCGTGAGGCCGCCGGGGCCGGGGCCGATCTCGAGCACGTCCGAGCCCGTCAGTTCGCCCGCGGCGCGGGCGATCTTGGCGGTCAGGTTGAGATCGAGCAGGAAGTTCTGGCCGAGCGACTTTCGCGCGCTCAGGCCGTGGCGCTGGATCACGTCGCGGAGGGGAGGCAGGTCGTCGATCACGCGGCCCGGGCCTTTGCCATGCGGGACGCCAGGCGGATCGCGGCAATCATCGAGCCGGGATCGGCAAGCCCCTTGCCGGCGATGTCGAAAGCGGTGCCGTGGTCCGGCGAGGTGCGCACGATGGGCAGCCCGAGGGTCACGTTCACGCCAGTATCGAAGGCAAGCGTCTTGGCCGGCACAAGCGCCTGGTCGTGGTACATCATGACCGCCGTGTCATAGCGCGCGCGGGCGGCGGGGTGAAACATCGTGTCGGCTGGCAAAGGACCGGCGATCTGCATCCCTTCGGTGCGGAGGCGGTCGCAGACGGGTCGGATGATCGCGTCGTCCTCGGACCCCAGCATGCCGTCTTCCCCGGCGTGGGGGTTGAGGCCAGAGACGGCGATCCTGGGGCGGGCGCAGCCGAAGTCGCGGGCGAGGGCCTGATGGGTGGTGCGGATCGTGTGTTCGAGCAGGTCCTCGGTCAGTGCTGCCGACACATCCGCGAGCGGGATGTGAATGGTGGTCGGGACAACGCGCAACTCATCCGAGGCGATCATCATGACCGGGCGATCTGCACCGGTCAGGGCACCGAGGAACTCGGTATGGCCGGGAAAGGCGAAACCGGCAAAATCCGAAAGCTGCTTCTTGGCGATCGGCGCGGTCGTGAGTGCCGATGCCTTGCCCGCCTGCACGAGGCGCACGGCGCGCTCGATGACCTCGACCACGGCACGGGCGTTTTCGGGCGTCGGCAGGCCGGGGACGCTTTCACTGGGAAATGCGTGCGGCAGGATCGGCAGGCCCTCGGGCATCGCACTGGTGGCTGCTTCGGGACGGTCGATGCCGGCAAGCGGCACCCCTTCAGGGAAATGCGCCGGATCGGCTATGACGAAGAATGCGACTTCGCCACGCAGGGCGCTCCAGGCTTCGGCTATCACTTCTGGCCCGACACCTGCCGGGTCGCCGCAGGACACGGCGACGGGTAAGGCGACGGTGTCCGACATCGCTCAGTTGGTCGCGAAGTCGATGACTTCAGTCTCGGCGCGAAGCTGGCTGAGGTAGTGCGCGGCGGCGGTTCCGAGCCGCACATTGAGGATGCGATTGCCGGCAATCTCGAGATCGACCGCGTTTTCGGTCGCGGGTTGGCGCTGACACAGCATGAGAACCGTGGCATTGCCGCCTCGTGTCACCGAGGTCGAGATCTCGCCCTCGTCGAGCCCGGCAAGTGCTGCGCGCAAATCGGCAGGGATTGCGGAGATCTGTCTTGTCTCGCGGACCAGGCGTTCGGCGGGCAGTCCCCGGGCGATGCCATAGAAGTCGTCACACACATCAACCTGCCTGGCGACACGCTGCGCTTCGGCGCTGCCGCCGGTGACCACAAACAGCGCGTAGTCGATGGCGAGCGTGTCCGGCGTCCCGGGGGCGACGGTTTGCACGTCGCGCATCAGATAAATGCCGATGGCGTTTTCCAGCGTGATAGGGCGGCTGACCTGTCCGGGTCGCAGGGCGCCGATGGTCGATCGGACTTCGACTGGAAGCGAGTCCAGCGCAGCCCAGCCAAGTTCGCCGCCTCGCGAGGACGATACCGCGATCGAGACCTGGCGTGCGGCGGTGGAGAACGCGGCGGGGTCGGTCAGGCGCATCAACTCGGTCGCACGCAGCATCGAGGCGCGCTGCGTCTCGGGCGTATTGGCCGGCAACAAGATCTCCGAGAGCAGAACGCGCACGCCGCCCTCGGTCCCATTGAGTGCCAGAGCCCGGCGGGCCTGGCTTTCGTCAATCGTCGCCTGGAGGGCTTCACCGAAACGCGCCCGAATGGTCTCGCGCCACGCGACGCCCGCGATGAAGAAATCCCGGACGGTGGCCTGGCTGATACCACGCTCTTGCGTGATGGTCAGAAACTGGTCGGAAGTCAGGTTGGCTCGCGCGGCGAACTCGGAAATTCCCTCGTCCACCTGCTCGGGTGTGACCTCGATCTGCTGCTCCCTCGCGGCGGCGAGCTGCAATGCCTCGTTGATGAGTTGTTCCCGCGCCAGGTTGCGCACGTCTCCGGGCGCGCCGAGAAGGGTCAGGAAAGTTGCGCGCTGGTCGATCTGGTACCGCGTAACGATGCTGTCGCCGACTTGAAGCTCGGGGCTGAAGCGGCCTTGTGCCACTACAGGCGCCGCAAGCGAGGCGACTCCGATCAGAAGCGTCAGAACAACAATAAACCCTTGTCGTATCACGTCTTTACCCTCTGCACCGTCTTAGCCTTGTCGTGTCGTTCCCGCGGCCGCCGATACCGGTCAGCGAGACACGGAAGCCAAACTCCGTCGTCGGGTCCACACTAGTGGAGTCCGCGAAGCGACGCGAGACCGAAAGCGAAAGATCAACACATTCCGAGCGATAGCCTAATCCGATGCCCGTGCGCGTGGCCCGGTTGGCATTGAAGTCGTAGCGCCAGTTGGCCATCGCAGTCCAGCGGTCGTCGATCTCGTAGGCGCCGTCAAAGCTCCATTCCTCGAGCCTTTCGGTGCGGTCTTCCGAGGGTTCGGGGACGGCGAAAAGGTAGTTGGTGCCGAACCGCGCCCGCTCACCCTTCCAATCGAGACGGGTTTCCGAGAGCGTGAAGCGGATATCGGAATCGAAGAGCGAGCGCGAGATCACCTGAAGCTTGTCGCCAAGCGTAAGCCGGCTGGACAGCATCCATTCCGAGCGGTCGCCTTCCAGACCTGAGCCTTCGCCAAAGCCGAGATCGCCGGTCAGGTTGGCGACGCGGCCGAGCGCCATGTCCAGCACCCAACCGTCGGGATCGGTGCGTTGCCACGAGGCGCCGACGGCTACACGGAGGCCGTCTTCGGCACCGTCGAAGCCGGGATAGCGGGTGGGCGAGAACAGGTTCGCCTCGTCGAATTCGACCACGCGGCTGTCTTCGAGCGGGACCGGGTCGCCGCCGGTGTCGGAGATGTCGATCCTGACGATGGGTTCGAGCACCTCGGTGCCGCCATCGCGCGTCCGGCGCGAAAACGGCCAGCGCAATTCGGCCGCGGCGCGCGGGACGGTGCGGGTCAGGGAGCCTGCGAAGTTGCTGTCCTGCGCGATGGAATAGCCGTCGGTGCGCAGACCGACCTCGGTGCTGGCGAGGATTCCCGGGGAAAATGTCCAAGCCCGCTTCCAGTTGATCTCGGCGCTGATGCGCGAGACGTCGCGGCCGAGGATATCGGCAGACGAGGTGCGCTCGAGTGCATAGAGACCGATCTGCGCCGTCGTCTTGCCGCCGAAGGAGAGGTCGGGGATTTCGCGCAGGTACTGGAATTCGACGAATTGATCGGGGAGCGTATCGCTGATCGGGATCTCGCTCTCCCGCAGCGTCCGGAATTTCGAGACCGAGGCGCGGAAACGGTCGCGCTCGCGGACGCGCGAGAAGGCCAACCGGTTGGTCAGGCGGTCTTTTTCGGAATATCCGTATTCAAATAGGTATGCCGGGTCGGAGACGAATTCGAGCTGACCGGTCATGGTGTAGCCGCGGGCAAGTTGGAACTCGCCGGTTCCGAAGAAGTAGCCACGGGTGTCGCGCACGTCGTCGTGGCTCATTGCGCCAATAGCGGCGATGCGGCCGTCCCGGAAGAGGTGTCGGTAGTCGAACTCGAGCGTTTGCGTCGAGCTTGTCAGATAGGGCGTGAGGGTGATGTCGGCGTGATCGCCCAGGGTGACGAAATAGGGGATTTTTATCCCGGTGCCGAGTTCGGACGAGGAACTGATCTGCGGGATCAGGAAGCCGGTGTACCGCTCAACGCTTGGGTCGGGAATTCGCATGCGCGGGAAGTAGAACACCGGGACACCGGCGACGCGGAATTGCGCATCCTCGAAGTAGAGCTGCCGTCTATGGTCGTCGTGGATGACCCGGCTTGCGCGGATTTCCCAGAACGGTACCGGGTTCTTCGCGCAAACCTCGCAGGAGGACGCCACGACGCGGTCTAGACGTGTGTAACGGGCATCGACGCGCGCGATCTCGTTTGCAGCCAGTTGCAACTGCTGGTCAAGGACGAGACGGGCCGAGACGAGGACGCCGTTGCGGAGATCGCGATCCAGTTGCGCTTCGTCGGCCAGCAGCAGCGAGCCGTCGGTATCGGTGATGCGGATCGGGCCGGAAATGGTGAGCCGGTCGCCGTTGCGGCTGTAGGTGACCTGCCGCGCGGTCAGACGCGTGCCCTGATAGAACACCTCGACATTTCCGGTCGCAACGATGCGCCCGGCAGGATCGACGGCGATGCTGTCGGCGATGAGCGAGGCGAGGTCCTGAGCGACCGAGGGCCGCGGAAAGGCGGCGAGAAGCGCCAGGATGAGGGCCAGGAGGGCGGCGCGCATCATCCGTCTTCCAGATGCAGCAGAAGGCCGAGCGGGAGAAGCAGGGCGGCCACGGGCGGCCCCCACGCGGCAAGAACGATGGGGATCTGACCGTTCTCGCCAAGGATCGCGGCGAAGTTCTGGATGAAGTAGAGCGTGAAGCCAAGCCCGAGAGCGGCGAGAACCATGACGCCGGTGCGCCCGAAGCGGGTATGGCGCATGGTGAAGCCCGCGCCGACCAGGACCATTGCGGCGAGCAGGACCGGCAATGCGAGTTCGCGGTGAAAGAATGTCCGGTGGACACGGGCCGAGAAGCCCGCGGCCTCCAGTCGGGCAATGAAACCGGGCAGTTCCCAGATCGGTATCGCGGAGGGCGTGCCGAAGCTGTCGAGGATCTGGCTGCGGGTGAGGTTCGAGGCAAGGCTGAGGGCCGGGGTCTCGAAACTGTCGACCTCGGGGATCAGCGCGTTGGTGTCGAAGCGCCATTCCTTGGCGTCCTTGATGGTCCAGGCACCTTCGACCAGTGCCGCCTCGCGCGCTTCGATGCGGTAGGTTGGCGTGCCGTCGGAGGAGAAACCCAGGAACGTCACGCCAAATAGCGTGGTTCCGTCGAGATTCGCGCGTTCGGCGCGGATCACCGTCTGTTCGTCCTTGTTCCCTTGCCGGAGCCAGAGCCCTTCCTCGCTGACCGAAAGTGTCGAAGCGACCCCGGATATGCGTGTCGTCATCGCTTCGCGCTGCTTCTGGGTCGCGGCGACGATGGGGTTGCCGATGGCCACCGCCAACATGCCGAGGATAAGCGACAGCAGGATCGGCGCCGCGAGACTGGTCATGGCCGAGCGGCCGGAGGCGCGGGTAACCACGAGTTCCGACGACCGCGCGAGGCCGAGGAACAGCGCGAGCGTCGCGAGGATCATGATCAGCGGAAGAATGCGGTAGAGCGACGACGGCACCGACAGGAGGGCCAGGAGCATCATCGTTCCGAATCCCGCATCGTCATTGCCGCCGAAGCGCCGGATCTGGTCGATCAGCCCGGTCAGCAGCAGGATGGCGAAGAAGATGAAGAGCACGGAAAAAAAGCTCTTTAGGAAGCGTCGCCCGAAGTAGAGGTGGAGCGTCATGGGCTGCGCCTCCGCCTTCGGAAGAGCGCGGGCCGGTCCGCCAGCAGGAGCAGGCCAAACACCATGAGGACACCCACGAGGGGGCCGAGATAGGCAAGCGGCCAGGCGCTTTCGTTCGACTGCACCGCGCCCTGGCCTGCCTGGGTCAGGATCTGCACGAAGATCAACGCCGCGATCGCGCCCATGATCTGGCGCCAGATCCCGAAGCGCGAGAAGCCGCCCACCAGGAGTGCCGCGAAGCCGATGAGTGGTGCGACAAGACCGTTCAGGGCATTGCCGATCCGCTCATGCGCTTCGGCGATCAGCCGTGAACGCGAGGACCCGGTGATGGCTTGCGTCGCGGGGGTGGCGGCGAAAAGCGCGGCTGTTGTCAGTTCGTTCGGGCTGCGGTGATCGGGTTGAACGCCGGCGACGAGGCCTTCGAGGTTGAAGGCGAAGTCGTCGAAGCGCGTGACCGAAAGCCGTCGGCTGGCATTGTCATAGACCTGGGCCATGCCGTCGATCATCACCAGGCTCGGCGCTGCGTCGCCTCTTACAAGGAGTGCCTCGCGCGCGGTGTAGGTCACCCGGCGCGCGGGGTCGCGGGTGTCGGAGAGAAAGATGTTCGTGAGCACGCCCAGCGGTGTGATCTCGCGGATGTAGAAGGTCACGCCATCGGCAGGGTGCAGGAAGCGGCCTTCGGAGAGAAGCCGCGCGGTCATGTTTTGCGAGACCTCGGCGGTGCGGTCGGTAAGCCGGGCCGAGGAGATCGGCACCAGGACATGGGCGAGAATGGAGGACAGGATGAAGATGAACACACCGAAGATCGCCACCGGGCGGATCAGCCGCCAGGGCGAGAATCCGGTGGCCTGGACCACGACAAGTTCGCTTTCGCTCATCATCCGGTTGGTGGCATAGACCGTGCCCGCGAAGGCCGCGATGGGCAGCACGATGCGGATGACGTTGGGCAAGGTGAGCGCGGTGAATTCGAGGAATACCGCCGCCGACTGACCGTTGGCGATCAACTGGTCGAAGAGGACGACGGCGCGATTCACCCAGTAGACCAGCACCAGCACGAGCGCGAAGAACCCGAAGAGCATAAGCAACTGGGAAAGAAGATATCTGTCGAATCGACCGGTCATCTGCGCGCCTTGGAGCCTCACCGCGACACTAGACGATGCGGGGGCCGAGGAAAACAGAGAGCAGCGAAGTTCTGCTTGGGTTGTCCTGCCGAGCCCCTTTGGAAAAATCGGGATGACGGCGCGGGGGTGGCACACTAGGGTCGGCGCGGACACGTCACCAGAGAAAGAGAGCCTTCCGCAATGGCCGATCTGCCTTCCATGGACTTCACTGCACCTGACCTCGAAGCCATAGCCGGTGCCGCAGGGCATGTCTGCGTCTTCATCCCCGAGAACGGCAAGTTCGACCGCATGGCGCGGCGCGTAAACCGGCTGACGCGGGGTGCGCTGCAGCGGCTCGTAGAAAGCGAGAGGTTCGGCAAGCTGAAGCCCGGCGAGGCCATCACCTTGCCTTATCCGAGCGGCATGGCGGCGGACGGTCTGCATGTCGTCCGGATGGAGCGCCGGACGCGGGGGCAGGTTGCGCGCGAAGCGGGTGCGACGCTGGGGGCCGCACTTGGCAAGAGCGGCGCGCTGATCCTGTCACCAGGGCTCAAGGGCGCCGAGGATGTGCTGCTTGGGGTTCTGCTGCGCGCCTACAGCTTCGACCGGCACAAGACCGGGGACGATGCGGCCTCGCCCGGCAGGCTGACGGTGATGACGAGTGACGAGGAGCTGGCCGATCGCGCCGGGACGCTTGAGGCGCTGGCATCCGGCGTGCGGTTCACGCGCGATCTGGTCAACGAGCCGTCGAATGTGCTGACGACGACCGAGTTCGCCGACAGGCTGGCGGCGCTTTCGGGGCTGGGCCTGAAGGTCGAGGTGCTGGAGGAGCCCGATCTGGAGAAGCTCGGCATGCGGACGTTGCTTTCGGTGGGCCAGGGCTCGGAGAGTCCGTCGAAGGTCGTTGTGATGCAGTGGTCGGGCGGCGGCGACGAGGCGCCGGTGGCCCTGGTCGGCAAGGGCGTGGTCTTCGATACGGGGGGCATCTCCTTGAAGCCGGCGGCGGGCATGGAGGAGATGACGATGGACATGGGCGGTGCCGGCGTCGTGGCCGGGGTGATGCAGGCCGTCGCGATGCGGAAGGCACGCGCGAATGTCGTCGGACTGGTCGGCCTGGTTGAGAACATGCCGGACGGAAAGGCAACGCGGCCCGGTGACGTGGTACGCTCGATGAAGGGCGATACGGTCGAGATCATCAACACCGATGCCGAGGGGCGGCTCGTTTTGTGCGACGTGATGTGGTACGCGCAGGAGCGGTTCAAACCAACGGCGATGGTCGATCTGGCGACGCTGACGGGGGCCGTTATCATCGCGCTCGGGCATGAGAATGCGGGCGTCTTCTCCAACGACGATGCGCTGGCCAAGGCGTTTCTCGATGCCGCGGGAGCCGAGGGCGAGGGCGCGTGGCGCCTGCCGCTTGGCGAGGGCTACGACAAGCAGTTGAAGAGCCGGATCGCGGACATGAAGAACGTGGGCGGCCGTCCCGCGGGTTCGGTGACGGCGGCGCAGTTCCTGGCACGGTTCGTGAAGGAGGACGTGCCTTGGGTGCATCTCGATATCGCGGGCGTGGCCAGCCGGTCGGACGGCACGAAACTGGCGCCGAAAGGGGCGACGGGCTGGGGTGTTCTGGCGTTGAACCGGATGATTGCCGACCGGTTCGAGGTGGGCGGTTAGCATGGGTGCTGCCTATTTCTACCACCTGACCGAGCGGCCCTTGGAGGCGACGCTTCCGGTGCTTCTGGGCAAGGCCTTGGACGCCGGTTGGCGGGTCGAGGTGCGCGGCCGCGATGCGGACATGCTCGAGCGGCTGGACCGGCATCTTTGGCTGGGCGACGGGTTCCTGCCGCATGGCATGTCCGGCGGCGAACATGATGCCGAGCAGCCGGTTCTGTTGACGACCACGCCCGGCGGCAATGGGGCCACCTGCGTGATGAGCGTGGACGGCGCCGAGGTCACGGCAGAGGAAGTGGCCGGGATGGAGCGGGTTTGCATTCTCTTCAACGATGCCGACGTCTCGGCGGTCGAGACTGCGCGCAGTCAGTGGCGGGCGCTGACCGAGGCGGGTGCGGCGGCGCAGTACTGGGCCGAGGAGGGCGGTCGGTGGGTGAAGAAGGCGGAGAGCGGCGCGGGTTGATGCGCGCTTCGGGGGAACGCGGCGTGGCCGGGATCAATTCGCGGCGGGCGTGAAGACACCGAAGGCGCCCAGCCCGTCGAGAATGAACTGAACCGCGAGCGCGGCGAGTAACATGCCGAGAAGCCGGGTGATGACATTGATGCCGAGCGGGCCGACGACCCTCTCGATAAAGCCCGCGGCAATGAAGAGAAGAAATGTCGCGGCGAGAACGGCGAGCATCACGCCGTGTATTGCCATGATCCAGGCAAGGTCGCCTTCGTTCTGACCCGTCAGAAGGATCATCGACGCGATCGCGCCCGGCCCGGCGATCAGGGGAATGGCAAGCGGGAACACGGAGGGGTCGTTGGCTTCGTCGACGGCATGGCTCTGACCTTCGCGCCTCGCGCCGCGTTTCTCGAAGAGCATGTCCAGCGCGGTCAGAAACAGAAGCGCGCCGCCGGCAACGCGGAAAGCCGGCATGGAGATGCCTGCAATCGACAGCACCGAATCCCCTAGCAGCCCGAACGCGGTCAGAACGACCGCGGCGACGATGCAGGCCGTCAGCGCGATCTTTCGCCTGCGCGCGGCGCTTTCACCCTGCGTCAGCGCGACGAAGAGCGGCGCCAGCCCCATCGGGTCGATGATGACGAAGAGCGTCACGAACGCGGTAACTAAGGGGGCGAGATCGGCGGACATGGCCCGTCTTCGGGCAGTTGGCGCGGCGGGTCAAGAGCCGCCTGTCGTACCGGGCAGCGGTACGCCGCGTCAGAATTCCAGCCGAAGCGTATTGTCCGCGATCTCGAGCCGGTCGAAGCGGTTGAGAAAGCTCATGCCGAGCAGCGAGCCGCGCATTTCACCGCCATTCACGGCGGCGCGCACGTTGCCGAGACTGACCGGGCCGAGCGATACCTGGTCAATCGTCGTAAAGGCGGTTTTCACGGTGCCGTTCGCGGTGCGCGCGGTGCCGAGAAAGGCAAGATTGTCTGGATCGAGACCGGCCCGGCGGGCATCGGCGAGGCTGAGCACCATGTCGGTTGCGCCGGTGTCGACGAGGAACTCGACCGGTTCACCATTCAGCATCAGCGTCAGGTGGAAATGGCCGTCGCTACTACGGGGCACCACGATCGCGCTTTCGTCCGCCAGCACGGCCTGCTGCGGCAGGACGTCGTAGCGGATGTCGTCCCAAAGTCCGTAGATCGCCACCATGCCGACGAAAATCATGCCCCAGACCATCGCCATGCGTGCGGTCCTGCCAAGATTGCCGCGGTTCTCGGCGATGAACCAGCCGGCGACGGCGGCGCCGAGCAGTACAAGGTAGATCAGTCGGGGAAGATCGCTGCTATCCATGCATGACAGATAGGGGCCTTCGCATGGAGCTGAAAGGGCGCATGTCGGCGTTCGGCGGCGCTTCGATGTCTTTTATCATCTGTTTGCGGCGGGATTCCGAGACCAGCAGATAAGAAACCACACCGGAAACAAGCGGAATAAGCGCACCCCAGGGGGCGAGAAACTCGTACATGACACACACTTTCACAACACTACGAATGCGAACCTACCAAAAGGATTGGGAAAATTTTAGGCAAAGTCGGGGAATCCCGGAGAACAATGTGTTCACGTTCTGGCGACGGCATCACTCGTCCGGCGGAACGAGGCCGAGACCGCGCAGGTAGATGCCGATCCCGCTTTCAAGCAGGTCCTCGGGCGAGAAGGGCGATTTCGTGCCCGGCGCGCCGCGCGCGAAAAGCTCGACCACGCCGTGGCTCATCGCCCAGATATGCGCCGAGAACATCTGCGGAGGAGGTCGCTTTTCTGGCGCAATATGCTCGGACAGGGCATTGGCGGCGCGTTCCAGCGTACCAAAGGCGCGACCCGCAACCTGCGCGAGTTCGGGTGTGCGATTGATCGAGATACCGCTTTCGAACATCGCGACGTAGTGCCCAGGGTGGCGCCGCGCGAAGGCGAGATAGGCGCGGCCCGTGGCCTCGAACGAGGCAAGCGCCGAGGGCTGGCCGGTTTCGTAGGCGTATTCCATGAGATCGGCGAAGATATCGTAGCCCTGGTGGGCCGCCTCGGCGATGAGGTCGTCGCGTCCCTCGAAATGGCGATAGACGGCGGCGGGCGTGACGCCGGCCTGCTTTGCGGCCTCCGAGAGCGTGAAGCCTGTCGGACCCTTCTCCTCGATCAGGTCGAGCGCGGCATCGACCAGCGCCTGGCGCAGGTTGCCGTGATGATAGCCGCGCTTAGGCATCCCAGATATCCGGCCCTCCGGCGATTTTCGGGTCCGGTGCCTCGACATCGCCCTTGCCGGCGTAGTCGAGACCGCTGAGAACGCCGCGGATCGCCGCCAGGCGGGCGCGTTTCTTGTCGTCCGAGCGCACGATGGTCCAGGGGGCGTGTTCTGTGTGCGAGCGATCAAGCGTTTCGCGGATGGCGTCGGTATAGGCGTCCCATTTCTTCAGCCCTTCGACGTCGATCCAGGAGAGTTTCCATTGCTTCAGCGGGTCTTTCTCGCGCTTGAGGAAGCGGCGGAGCTGTTCGGCGCGGCCGACATTCAGCCAGAGTTTCTTCAGGATGATCCCCTCGTCGGTCAGCAACTGCTCGAAGTCGGGTACCTGTCGGAAGAAATGCTGGCGCTGCTCGGGCGTGCAGAAGCCGAAGACGTGCTCGACCACGCCGCGGTTGTACCAGGACCGGTCAAAGAGAACGATCTCGCCTGCCGTGGGCAGACAGTCCACGTACCGTTGGAAGTACCATTCACCCGCCTCGCTATCGGATGGTTTGGAGAGTGCGACGACGCGTGCGACGCGGGGATTAAGATTTTCCCGGAACCGCTTGATCGTACCACCTTTTCCGGCGGCATCACGTCCCTCGAATACGACCACCAGGCGCTTGCCGGTCGCCTTCACGTCCGCCTGCAGTCGCACCAGCTCTAGTTGCAGCTTCTCGATGGCAACCTCGTAGTCGTCCTCGTCCATCACGTCGTCATACGGGTAGGATTCGGAGAGGACGTCTTTCTTGCCGCCCTCCTCGATGGCATTGCGAATCTCGTCGGGGGCGTCTTTCTCGAAAAACGCGGATATGGCGCCGTCGAAGGGAAGTGACATGTTTATCGCCTTTACTTGTTGGCAAGGAACGTAAGCAGCGGACGGCTCTAGCGCAATCCGGCACGCGCCGCGACGCGGTCGATTGCATCGGCAATGGTGGCCGGGATGACCTGGTGTGGTGCATGCCCCTGACCGCTGAGAAGTGTCAGCGCGGCGTTGGGCAGACTTTCGGCCAGCGGTACGGCGTGGACCTCGGGGCGCACGGTCGTGTCCTCGGTGCCGTGGAGGATCTCGACCGGAAGGCTGATGCCGGAGTATCGCGCGGACATTTCAACCACGTTGGGGCGAAGCGACTTTACCTGTCGGGCATTGGCGCGAAAGGTATCGGTTCGGATGGCAAGCGGAACTGCGGCGCCGGAGTAGTAGCCGGGGCTTACCGGCGACGGTCGAAATACGCCCGTCAGCGCGTCGCGCACCTGTTGTTCGGTGGCATAGGCGGCGGCGAGCGGCGCGCCGATTGCGCTTCCGAGAAGCGATCCGTTGACCCGGTAGAAACTCTGCAGAGGTCCTGGCCAGGGCATTGTGGCACCAGAGAGGATCACGATCCCCGCTGCGGGCTCCTCCAGCGCCCAGGCCATTGCAACGGCCCCGCCGTAGGAATGCCCGAGGACGATCGGGTTCGCGGCTCCCAGTTCGCGGGTGGCTGCGGCGATGAGCCGGGCCTGCTCGAGTGGAGTTTCGGCGTCGGTGGTAAAGGCCGCGTCAAGCTCCGGGCGGGTGCGGTCGGTGTATCCCAGCCCAGGGCGGTCGACAGCGAAGACACGGTAACGGTCGGTGAGGTGGGACGTGAAGCTGTGCGTGAAATCCTGCGCGTTGCCGCCCGCGCCGTGGATCAGGACCAGGTCGGGGCCGGAACCCTCCACGATCACATGCACGTCGCGCCCGCCGATGGTCACGATCTGGCCCTGCGGGGGGTAGGCGGCTTCGATGGCCTCGGCGCGGGTCTTGGCGCGATTGAGAGTGACCCATCCACAGGCAGTGGATAGCGCTGCCAATACAAGGGAAGTCGTCAGCATCCAGCGCATGGGCCGGCCGCACCGCCAATCATCGCCGGAGATCCGTGCTGCTTTGGCCGATCTGGTCCATGTCGTAGGGGGTGGTGAGGTAGATTTCGCTGATCCAGTTGCCATAGAGCAGGTGCGCATGGCTCCGCCAGCGGTTCTTCGGCGCGAGGTCCGGGTCGTCGCCGGGATAGTAGTTGATCGGCACGTTGATCGGGGTGCCGTTGGCGATGTCGCGGTCGAACTCTTCTTTCAGCGTGCCGCTGTCGTACTCGAAGTGGTTGAAGATGTAGAGTGCGCGGTGCGTCTTGTCCTCGACCAGGCAGGGACCGGTCTCGGGAGAACCGAGGAGGGTTGTAAGACCGGCCGCCGCGATCTCGTTCTCTTTCATCTCGGTCCAGCGGCTGACGGGCGTGTAACACACGTCGGAGAACCCGCGCAGGAAGGGCGAGGCGGGGGCGAGATTGTCCTGTGGAAAGCAGCCGAAGGACTTCGACGGCAGGATATGCTTGGGCACGCCGTGGAAATGGTAGAGCATTGCCATGCCGCCCCAGCAGACGCCGAAGGTCATGTGCACGTTGGTCTGGGTCCAGTCCATGATCTCGCGCAGTTCGTCCCAGTAGGTGACGTCCTCGAAGTCGAGATGCTCGATCGGCGCACCGGTGATGATGAGCCCGTCGAATTTCTCGTCCCGAACCTCCTGGAACGGCCGGTAGAACTCGGCCATGTGCTCGGCGGCGGTGTTCTTCGTCTCGTGTTCGGACATGCGGATCAGTTGCAGGTCGATCTGCAAGGGCGTGGCGCCGATCAGGCGGGCGAACTGGTTCTCGGTCTGAATCTTCTTGGGCATCAGGTTGAGAAGGCCGATCCGAAGCGGCCGGATATCCTGGTGCGAGGCCGCATCCTCGGGCATCACCATCACGCCCTCGCGCGTGAGCACGTCGTAGGCGGGGAGGCTGGAGGGCAGTTTGATCGGCATGCGTCTAGAGCTTTCGGTTCCGGTCCTTCGAGATAGCGGCAGGGGGGCAGTTTCTCAAGGGGTTGCGCCGCCTGAAGGCGTCGCGCGGGGCGAGGGGGTTTCACCCCCTCGCGCTCCCCCAGGATACTTGGGGACCGGTGAAGGGAGTTTCAGGCGCGCGCGTCGATGGCGTCTGCGACAATCTCGACAAGGTCGGCCTCGCTGGAGATGCCGGCCATGCGATCGGCGGGGATGGTGAGACCCCAAGTGTCGGCGATGGCGCGATAGCGCGGCTGGCGGTGGGCCAGCGCGCGGGCATAGGTCCAGCGGACGAAGGCGTCGGGGTCGACGGTGTCAGGCACATTGCCGGTCTCGGTCAGGTAGTCATTCCAAGCCGCTTCAAGAAATTCGGCCTGGTAGCACATCGGTTTCGGCGCGGCGTCGAAGCGACGGATCAGCGACTGGGTATGCGCCTCGGAGCCCTCGATCCAGATCATCAGGACCTTGTCGGCGAGCACCGAGAGCACCGGGTCGTTCGGGTTCTCCGGGTCGACGATCTCGCAGATCGAGCCGGAGGTGTCGCAAACGAAACTATCGTAGCCGTAAAGCGCCTTGGCGCGGTCGATGAAGTGGCCAGTGTCGAGCATGGCGGCGGCCTCGGCGGCGCGGTGGAGATCCTGGCGGTGGAGATATTCCTTCCAGGGCAGGCCGCCTTTCGCCGGGTCGCCCGGTTTGCCGAGGTAGGTCGAGAGCGGCGCGAGGTTGTCGAACGTGATGTTGGAGGCGATGTAGACGCTGTCGGTCATCAGAAGCTCGCGCAGGAGCGGCACCTGCATGGCCTCGCGCTTGAAGTTGTCGGCAATGTGCTCGCCCATGTAGCGGGTGCCGATGCGGTAGTCGACCGAGTAGTGAAACCAGCCGCCGCCCGCACGCAAGAGGTTCGAGACATGGGTCTTGCCCAGTCCGGACATCCCGAAAAGCAGGATACGTTTCTCGGGGGCCGAAATCCATGCGTCCGCGCTGTCGTAGATCATGCCTGTCCTCGTTGCTCGCAACGGAGTTACGTTGACGCGGCGCTTGCGTCAATTCCCGGCTGGACGAGGGCAGGAGAAGAGTTGCGTGAGGGCGAAAAGCCCCGCCGGTCGGGCGGGGCCTTGTCTGGAACTGCGATGGCTCAGAAGGTCCAGCCGATCTTGACACCTGCGGCGACCGCCGAGTTGCCGGAGAATTCCGCGCCCGAGAAACTGGTCGCGCCGCCGACATCGACATAGCGGATGCCGCCGGTGATCTTCATGTTGTCCTTGCGGTAGATCGCGCCCAGCGACACCGAGGTGAAACCGTCGGTCGGGCCGAGGTTGCCGGTGATGCTGCCGGTGCTTTCCTCGTAGGACACCGAGCCGAGAACCGACCAGGTGTCGTTGAGCCGACGCCCGACGCCAAGGGTGTAGGTGATGCGGTCGTCTTCGAAGAAGACGAGAGGCAGCGGCACGAGGGTTGCGTAAAGCGGGGGGTTGATGACGGTTTCGGACCATTCGACCCAGCGGACCGAGCCGAATACAAGCGTGTCTTCGGCAACGCCGGTCTGGAATTCGAGGTTCAGCGACTGGGGCAGGGTCACGTCCTGGGTAACAGTGGCGGCGGGGTTCAGAATGTTCGACTCGGTCAGGTCAAGCTCGTGGTCGATCGCCGAGTTGTAGGTCAGTGCGACGCGGAGCGCGATGTCGGGGCGTTCGTAGGCCGCGCCGACGAGGTAGCCGAGTTGGAAGTCCGTGTTGCTCGCGATGTCGTAGAAGCCGAGCACGGGCAGGTTGGCACTTGCCTGGAGCGATTGGGCGCGGAGACCGCCGAAGACGCTCCCGCCGTTGCCCATGTTGTATTGCAGGATGCCGGTGAGGGCATTGCTGCGCACCTGCGCGACAGACCCGGCGAAGGGATAGCTGCCGGGCCCGAGAGTGCCTGGATAGAGGGGATCGGCGCCGAAGGGCTGGTCGAAAATGACGGCATAGGACCAGGTGTCGTTCAGATCGGCTTTGTACGCCGCGCCGAGATTGAAGAAATTGTCCGTCATGTTGCCGGACTCGAAGCCGCCAAGCGTACCGCTGATGCTTGGCGCGACAGCGCCGAAGCTCAGTTCCAGGTAACGCCCCTCCTCGAACAGAACCGCCGTCGATTGCGGCGTTCTTTCAAGGCCTCCGGCGGCCGCCATGCTGGCCACGCCCGTAAGCGCAGTGGCCGCCAGTATGTGTTTCTTCATCCCATGCTCCTCCCGTGGGTCCCGATCCTAGTGCCTATCGGTGTGAAAACTTCTGAGGCGGTCAACTATTGGTGAATCGCCGTAGGGTCACCTGTGACGCTGCGTTACAAAACAGTCACGCCGGTTTCTTGCGGGTTTCCGACCACACGTTGGCATAGTTGCCCGCGAAGATCAGGGCGGCGCCGACAAGAACGAAAAGGTCGATCGGCTCGGAATAGAAGGCCGCGCCCACAATGGCGATGGCGGGCAGCCGCAGGAAATCCATCGGCGTGACGACGATCGCGGGGGCGACGGCCAAGGCCTTGGTGAGGCAGGTGTGAGCGACAAGCCCCGCGATACCCACCAGCACCACCCAGGGCCAATTCGCCGCGCTCGGCCAGGCGATCTCGCCATCGAGACCTGTCGAGACAAGCCCCATGACGGCCTGCATCACGGTCAGCCAGAAGAGAATTCCGTAGATGGACTCCGTGCGCGTCAGCATCCGGGTGGAGACGATCGAACCGGCGAAGGCAATGGCGGAGAGAGCTGCCAACATGAGGCCGAAGGTGTCGCCCCCGAAGCCGGGTCTGGCCACAAGGAGCGCTCCTGTGAATCCCATTGCCACGGCAAGCGCACGTGCGCGGGTCAGGTGCTCTCCGGCGAAGGTGATGGCCATGATCACCACCCAAATGGGCGAGGTGAACTCGAGCGCGAAGAGCTGCGCGAGAGATATCAGCGGCAGGGCCGAGAACCACAGGTTCTGTCCTGTGAAGTGGCAGAGATTTCTCAGGCCGTGCAGGCGAAGTCGGTCGAACCGCACCTCGTTGAATTTTCCGAATGTAACGCCAATTGCCAGGATCACGATCGCGCCGATGAACGAGCGGTACATCATGATCTCGAAGGACGTGAGGTCGGTGGCGAGCGCGCGTCCCGCGATGGCCATCGAGGAGAACGACAGGATTGCACCCGTCATCCAGGCGGCGGCTCGAACTGTTGGCGTCATTCGAGATATTTCAGGTAGTTCTCACGCGGGGTATCCGCGACCATTGCCACGCTGGCGGCAGCGGCGCGCAGGATGTTCAGTGGCCATTTCACCGTCTCGGCGAGGAGTTGGCGATTGATGGTGAACTCGCCCGCCGGATCGGCAGCACTGCGGTGGACGACTTGAAACCCGGCCCAACGGAACGACGCCCAGGCGCGGGGCAGGTGATAGCGTTGTGTGACGATGATGATCGGTTCGGCCTTGTCGAGATCGGCGAAGTCGGACGTGAACAAAGCGTTCTGAAGCGTCGAGCGCGACGCGGTCTCGATCAGGATGGCCTCCTCGGGAACGCCGGCCGCACGGGCGGCCTCGGCCATGACGGGCGCCACCGGTTGGTCACCGCCGCCGGTGAGGACCAGAAGCGGCGCGGCCCCCTGCTCGTAGAGAGCGACGGCACGTTCCAGGCGCTGCTCGCTCTCGCCGCGCAAGACGCCATCGGTGGCAGGATTGCCGCCGAGGACCACGATCGCCTGCGCGGAAGGTGTCTCGTCTGCGGGTTCGTACATGGCAACGTAAAGGCCGGTTCCGATCAGCGCGCACCACATGGTCAGTATCGCGAGCGAGAGTATCCAGCGGATCAGGCCCATTCAGCGAACTCCGCAGGAAGCCGCCCGGCCCGGACCTTTCGGCACCGTCTCATTCCCATTCGATTGTTCCTGGCGGCTTTGAGGTGATGTCATAGGTGACACGGTTGATGCCCGGAACCTCGTTGATGATGCGTGTTGCGGTCTCGCCAAGGAATTCGTGGCTGAAGGGATAGTAGTCCGCCGTCATGCCATCGACCGAGGTAACCGCGCGCAGTGCGCAAGCGAAGTCGTATGTGCGACCGTCGCCCATGACACCCACGGTGCGGACAGGAAGAATGGCGGTGAAGGCTTGCCAGATCTCGTCGTAGAGACCGTGCTTTCGGATCTGGTCGATATAGACCGCGTCGGCGAGGCGCAGGATTTCAAGCTTCTCGCGCGTGATCTCGCCGGGGCAGCGAATGGCGAGGCCGGGGCCGGGGAAGGGATGACGGCCGATGAAGCTTTCTGGCAGGCCAAGTTCGCGGCCAAGCGCGCGCACCTCGTCCTTGAACAACTCCCGGAGGGGTTCGACGAGCTTGAGTCCCATCTTCTCGGGCAGCCCGCCCACGTTGTGATGCGACTTGATGGTGACCGAGGGACCGCCGGAGAAGCTGACGCTTTCTATCACGTCCGGGTAAAGCGTGCCCTGGGCCAGGAATTCGGCGCCGTCGATCTGGCTTGCGTATTTCTGGAACACGTCAATGAAGAGTCGTCCGATGGTCTTGCGCTTGGTCTCGGGGTCGCTTTCGCCGTCGAGCGCGCTTAGGAACAGCTCCGTTTCGTCGGCGTGAATCAGCGGGATGTTGTAGTTGTCGCGGAACATGGTCACGACTTCGTCGGCCTCGCCCAGCCGAAGCAGTCCGTGATCGACGAAGACGCAGGTGAGCTGGTCGCCAATCGCCTCGTGAATGAGGACGGCTGCAACCGAGCTGTCGACACCGCCGGACAGACCGCAAATTACCTTTTTTCCGCCCACCTGCTCGCGGATTTGCCGGATTGCCTCGTCCTTGTAGGCTTTCATCGTCCAGTCGCCGGTGAAGCCAGCGAGGCGCACGAAGTTCTCGTAGAGTTTCGCCCCCTTGGGCGTGTGATGCACCTCGGGGTGGAACTGCACGGCGTAGAATTTTCGATCGGTGTCGGCGGTGATGGCGAAGGGCGCGTTGGGCGAGGTGCCGAAGACCTCGAAGCCGGGTGCCAGTTTCGAGACATGGTCGCCGTGGCTCATCCAGACCTGCTCGCGGCCCTCTGCGAACCAGCCATCGAGCAGGGGCAGATTGCCTTCCGGCGCCACGAAGGCCCGTCCGAACTCCGCCGTGCCGCCGCCTCCCGAAATCTTGCCGCCCTCGACCTTGCCGCCGAGCATGTCCATCATCACCTGCTGGCCGTAGCAGATGCCGAGAATCGGCACGCCCATCTCGAAGACCGTGGCTGGCGGGCGGGGGGCGTCGGCGTTGACGACGCTGGCCGGGCCGCCGGAGAAAATCACGGCTTTGGGCCTGAATTCCCTGAGAAAGCCTTCGGTTACGCTCTGGAACGGATGAATCTCGCAATAGACGTTCAACTCGCGCAGGCGGCGCGCGATAAGCTGCGTTACCTGGCTTCCGAAATCAATGATGAGGAGGCGGTCGTGCGAGGCGTCTGTCATAGACCACGCTTTAGGCAGAGGTCCGTCCGGGTGCAAGCTATCTGATGTCAGGCCGCCAGCGGCGGGGTCGCATTCCTGCGGCCTTTCGGGATCATCTGCGAGCCATGTATGGAGCCGTCGCTCCGCCCGTCGATCCTGGCGCGGATGCTGTACAGATGGTCGGAGAGATCATTCGATAGCCACCAGAAGAGCCACTGGCCGAAAGTGTAGCGCAGGACGGTCTGCTCGACCCGCAGAACGGTGCCACCGGACTTCGTCCCCTCAAGCGTCACGACCAATCGCGTGGTCGGCGTTTCCATGTCATTCTCGTTTGCGGGGCGGCTGAGGATCGAGAACGTCTCGCCGGGCACTTCGCTCTCGATCTTCACCGCTAAGGTCTCGTCCTTCAAACCGCCGCGCCTGGGCCGGCACATGATGAAATCATCGGTCGACGGGTCTACGGGCGGAAAGAAGGTTGTGCCCGTCCAATAGTGATCGCCGGGACGGTCTGGGTCCGGACGGATCGCGTTCCAGACCATCTTTGGATCGGATGCGAGCCTGATCGACCGTTTCAGCTTCAACGGAGACTTCCGTACGAAACGCGATTGCCAGTCGCCGTAGAGCGCCTTGTTCATGCCAAGGAAGATCGCAGCGAGCACTGCGCAACTCGTGAAGCCGCCCAAATTGGGTATCCAGGCGATTCCAGATACGATCGGCATGATGACGGCACCTGCGATCAGCGACAGGCCCCAGAGTTCGATCAGCGGCAGAAGGGCGGGAACCAGAAACGCGCCGATCAGCGTGAGACTGGTCGAGACGATCAGGCCGGTCAGGATCAGAGCAATCCAGCCCAAAGGCTGATCCAGGGGCACGTTTACCTCGTCGTAGTAGCCCATGCCGGCACAGATCAGGACGAAGATGGCGATTAGTCCGGTTCCGAAAAGCGTTCTTCGCCACTGACGGAAAGCTAGGCGCAGGCGGCCGGTCATTTCAGAAATTCCAAATCATCAATTTATCAGAGGCTTGGTCCGCTGTGTCAGGGTTCAATATCGCAAGAAACAGGCGCAATTTTGGCGAGGTACTGGAATAGATGCCGTGTCGATCGACATGAAAGAAGCCGCAGGGATCGGGTGCCAGATACCCGCCTGGGAGCGGAGGGAGTGGTCAACCGGGTTTCCGGGGTCGCCTAGCTTGCGATCAGGTTGACCAGCGTCGCGCCAATGGCCCAGACGGCAAAGGTCAGCACGATGGTCGTCGGAACTGTGAACATACCGCCGACGAAGCCGGCCACCGCAATGACCACACCGATGGCGCCGACAAGCCCGTGAAGCGCTTTTTTCCTCTTTTTCAGGTCCATGATGCCTCGCAAATGGTCGAGAAACTCTGCGCCGCAACCGGCCCATGCGCCTTGATGTCGATCAAACCGCGCGCGGATGTCGCTTTTCACCGGTAGAGGACGCAAAATGCCTCAGACCTGGGCTCAGAGTATGCGAGATGGGTGCAGGATCGAGGATTGGGAGCGAGGACCCATGACGGAAGGCAGAGCGCGTCGGGGACGCGGCGGCGGTGCTGCGCGCAGGGCGGAACGCTCGGCGATCAGTTTCGAGGTGGCGAAATTCATCGAGCGGAAGATCCCGAACCTGGAGATCCTGAACGAGGAAGCGCTGGAGATCATCGAGGCGAACGCCGAGACGGTCCTGGAAGAGATCGGCGTCAATTTCACCGAGAATCCCGAGGCGCTGAAACGCTGGAAGGATGCGGGTGCGGACGTCGAAGGCGAGCGGGTGCATCTGCCCAAGGGCCTGGCGCGAGAGCTTTGCAAGACCGCGCCTTCGGTATTCACCCAACATGCGCGCAACCCGGAACGATCGGTCGTGATCGGCGGCGACAACCTCGTGCTGGCCCCGGTCTATGGTCCGCCTTTCGTGCGCGATGTCGAAGGCGGTCGCCGGTATGCGACGATGGCCGACTTCGAGAAGTTCGTGAAACTCACCTACATGTCGAAATGGCTTCACCACTCCGGTGGGACGGTCTGCGAGCCGACCGATGTGCCGGTGAGCGTGCGCCACCTCGACATGCTGCGCGCGCACATGACGCTGTCGGACAAGCCGTTCATGGGATCGGTGACCGAGCCTTCACGGGCGCAGAACTCGGTCGAGATGTGCCAGATCCTGTTCGGCAAGGAGTTCGTGGCGGAAAACACGGTGATGACGTCGCTCGTCAACATCAATTCGCCGCTGACTTTCGATGCCACCATGATGGGTGCGCTGGAAGTCTATGCGGCGAACATGCAGGCCGCCATCATTTCGCCTTTCATCGTTGGCGGGGCTATGGCGCCGGTATCGGCTGCCGGGACGCTGACGCAGGTCTTGGCCGAGGTCACGGCAGGGGTCGCCTATTCCCAGCTTGTGCGCGCAGGTGCGCCGGTGATCGCGGGCGCATTCGTGACGTCGATCGACATGGGATCGGGTGCGCCGACATTCGGCACGCCGGAAGCCGGGCAGATTACCTTGGGAATGGGGCAACTGGCCCGGCGGCTCGGGCTGCCCTATCGCTCGGCCGGATCGTTCTGCGGCTCGAAGCTGCCGGACGCCCAAGCGGCCTATGAGACGGCGAACAGCCTGAACATGGGGCTTTTGTCGGGCGTCAACTTCATGCTGCACGCTGCCGGCTGGCTGGAAGGCGGCCTTGTGGCAAGCTTCGAGAAGTTCGTTATGGACGCCGATCAGCTTGGCATCCTGCACCGGATGGCGCGTGGCGTCGATGTCTCGGAGGATGCCCAGGCTATGGACGCGATCCGCGAGGTCGGGCCCGGCGGGCACTACCTGGGTTGCGCGCATACCCAGGCCAATTTCAAGACCGCGTTCTGGCGGACAAATCTGCTGGACTATCGCCCCTACGAGACCTGGGCCGAAGACGGATCACCCGACACCCAGGCATTGGCGGCGAAGCGGGTGGCTTCCCTTCTGTCACAATACCAGGCTCCGTCGATGGATCCGGCAACCCTCGAGGCGCTGGACGCCTATATCGCGACGACGAAGGAAAACACACCCGACAGTTTCGGTTGACCCTAGGCGGCCCTGCGCAGACCGGCGATCCGCGCTTCGCCGATCAACGCCGACAGTAGCTCGACGTGCCGCGCAGGCGAGTACGCGGCGCTGCCCTCGAGACGTATGTCGTTCATCTCGGCCTCGCGTTTCAGCAGGATCTCGAAGGCCTGTCCCGGCGCGGGCACAATCTCGCCCGGAAACAGGCGCCTGAGGCTTCGCTCGCGATTCAATTCATTGGCGCCGATGCGCGCGGCGCGGACCAGCATGGCGGGACGATTTAGGCCGGAAAGTCGGCTTTCTTGGGCGGTCATTGGGCAACTCCTTTACACTTTCCCCGCCTCGAGATTAAACAACCTAAGCGGGTGTTGCGTTTCCAAATAGGAAACCGTTCGGAAAAAAATGTATTTCTTTACAATATTAAGAAACAATCAGCAGTGCTTCGTGGTATTAACTTTCTCGTAACGATTACACCTACAGGTTGTGCTATACTTGCCTTCTGGGGAGAGGGGCACAGGTGATGACTAGGGAAGAAATTGGCAATTCAGCGCTTTCGGTGCCCGATTGGGTTCCCGATGGCGCGGTCTATTATCTTGCGCATGTCGAAGCCGGGCGGTCGATCCGCTCATTGGCGCGCGAGGCGGGCTGTCATGCCTCGACCATGCTGAGAAAGGTACGCCGTATCGAGGCGCGCAGGGACGATCTTCTGGTCGATCTTGCGCTGCGCCGGATTGGCCAGGTTTCCGCCGGTCCGGCAGAAAGTTCCGAATTTCAGAAGGGAAGCGACTTCATGCAAGCCGATGTCAAGGATAGCGATCTGATCAATGGCCAGGAATTGCGCCGAATTGCCCCGCGTCTGCTGAGGCGGCTCAACGAGCCTGGGGCCTGCCTGGCAATTGCCCGGGACATGGAGAACGGGGTCATCGTCCGTGACGCTCCCGATGGTCAAGCATTGCGAACCGCCGTTCTCGAGCGGCACGTGGCCGAGGCGATGGCGTTGAAAGACTGGATCACCCTTTCCAGCGAGGGGCGCATAACGCGCTACCGGATCACCTCTACGGGACGGAGCGCGCTGAAGCGCTTCCTGGCCGAGGATGAAGCAACTCGGGCAGGGCTCGGCGAGACAGCCGACCCTTATTCCGAGCAACATCGCGACTGGGCGTCGCGCTCGGATGGGAAAGTGGGGAACAAGAGACGGGGTATTCGCTATAATGCCGCCGAAAGCCCGCTTTCAGCTCTTGCGCGGCGCAAGGACAAGGACGGAACGCCGTTCCTTTCACCCGAACAGGTCGCCGCCGGAGAGCGGTTGCGCGAGGATTTCGAACTGGCTCAGATGGGGCCGAGGGTGACGCAGAACTGGGAGAAGTTCCTGACCGGCGGCGCGCGTGGCGATTTCGGGGTCGGGCAGGGTGGCGGCGGTTCGGAGAGTGCGAGGAAACGTGTGATGACCGCGCTGACCGATCTCGGGCCGGGGCTGGCCGACGTTGTCTTGCGCTGCTGTTGTTTCTTGGAAGGCATGGAGTCTGTCGAGCGGCGCATGGGCTGGTCCGCCCGATCGGGCAAGATCGTCTTGCGGATCGCTTTGACCAGGTTGAGAAGGCACTATGACGAGGCGAACGGCAACTGGTCGCCGCTGATCGGCTGAAACCCGCGAGTTGACGGGCATCAATGCAATCGCGATCCGGCGTGCCTATGTGAGAGGCATTACGCAGGAGGATTTCAGATGACGGAAGAGCCGAAGACCGACGGAAAACGCACCTGGATCGAAGAGATCGAGGTTGCGGGCGAGGAACTGGTGGCGCGCATCAAGCAGCTTGCGGCCGACAGCAAGGTGAAGCGCGTTCGCATTGTCGAGCCTGATGGCGATATTGCGCTGGAAATTCCGCTGACCTACGGCGCGATTGCCGGCGGTGCAGTGGTTCTCGCGGCCCCGGTGCTTGCCATTATCGGCGCCCTTGCCGCGTTCGTGGCCAAGGTCAAGATCGAGGTCGTGCACGAGGAACCTGCGGAAGCACCCGAACCCACCGCCTGAGCGCCGGGACATTGTCTGCCATGCGGACGCCGCATGGCGGCTATCGCTGGAAGTTGCTCGGGAAATCCGATACATGGGGCGTGTAAAATGTCCTTGGGATTCCGCTGACCTTGCGCGACCTGAAATTGCCCGACCAGCGCCACCCGGAAAAGGCGCATCGCTCTGACAACGCCCAGCCGAAGAAGCCGGACTGGATACGCGTGCGCGCGCCCGGCGGCGACGGTTACGAGGCGACGCGCGAGATCGTGCGAAGTCACGGGCTGACCACGGTCTGCGAAGAAGCGGGTTGTCCGAATGTGGGCGAATGCTGGTCGCAAGGCCACGCCACGATGATGATCATGGGCGAGGTCTGCACGCGCTCGTGCACGTTCTGCAATGTCGCGACGGGCAAGCCGCCCGAGGCGCTCGACGTCTTCGAGCCGGGACGTGTCGCGGATGCCGTGACCAAGCTTGGGCTGAACCATGTGGTCATCACCAGTGTCGACCGTGATGATATCGAGGACGGCGGTGCCGAGCACTTCGCCCAGACGATCCGTGCCATCCGGCACCGTGCGCCCGAAACGACGATCGAGATCCTGACGCCGGACTTCATCCGTTGCGGACCCGAAGCGCTTGAGAAGGTGGTTGCGGCCCGGCCGGATGTCTTCAACCACAACCTTGAGACCGTGCCCGGACTTTATCCCGAAGTGCGCCCCGGCGCGCGCTATTTCCATTCGCTGCGCCTGCTGCAGCGCGTGAAGGAGCTTGATCCGGCGATGTTCACCAAGTCGGGCATCATGGTGGGGTTGGGCGAGGACCGCCAGGCGGTGATGCAGGTGATGGACGACATGCGCGCAGCGGACGTGGATTTCCTGACGATCGGTCAATACCTTCAGCCGACGCCGAAGCATCACCGGGTTGATCGCTTCGTGACACCGGACGAGTTCGCCAGCTACGAAAAGGCCGCGTTTGGCAAGGGATTCCTGATGGTTTCGGCAACGCCGCTGACGCGGTCATCCTATCACGCGGGTGACGATTTCTCGCGATTGCGCGCCGCGCGGCTTGCGAAGTTGTCGAGCGCCTGACCCCAGCCTAGAAGCGCAGCCCGACCGAAAGCCCGATGATCGGATCGTAGTCGGCGGCACCGGCGACGCCGCCCTGTATGAATGTACCTTGCGATGTCGAGTATTCAGCACTCAGCCCGAGTTGCCGAACCGGTTCGGCGGTGTCGAGCTCGGCGTCCAGGATGCCAGAGACACCGACCGTGAACTGTTCGGAAATGGCGTAATCGACAAACAGTTCCGAGCGCGCGATCTGCGAGCTTGCCTCGATATACGTCACGCTCATGCCGGCGCGGGCCTGGCCGCGGCTGAGAAAGGTACCAAGCTCGAACGCCTCGCGCCCGGCATCCAGGCCCTCGGACAAGAAAACTGTAGCTCCGCCGAGCGTGCTTTCGCGTCGCGAAATGACCTCCCGATCCGGGGAGGCGAGCGGGAGCGACAGGCGCAACTTGCTCTTTCGCTCGTCCTCATCAGGGAGAAGTTCGGGGGTCACGACCGATCGGATGGCCGCGCCGCCAAGTTGGAAGCCACTGGTGCCGGAGAAGTCTGATGTGCTGTTTGCCGAGAAAGTCGTGTTGTCCGCATGTGTCACGGATGGGATGAGCAGAAAAAAGGCGGCGATGAACAGGCGCACGGCAGCACATCCTTCCAACGCCCCACACCCGAGATGAGATTAGGACGTAGAAATTCCATGTGCACGAAGATGGGTTAACTTTCCCTAAACGCTGGAGTGTTTGTGGCGTAACTGCCTCACTTCCGTCACTCTTCCCGGAAGCGAACGCAGCCGATGAATGGCAGGTTCCGGTTGCGTTGGGCGTAGTCGATACCGTAGCCGACCACGAATTCGTCCGGGATCTCGAACCCGGTCCATGTCGCCTTGATATCGGTTTCGCGCCGCGAGGGCTTGTCGAGAAGAGCTATCGTTTCAAGCCGGTGCGGTTCACGGGTCTTCAGCAACCTCGTGACATGATCGAGGGTGAAACCGGTATCCACGATGTCCTCGACCACGAGAACGTCACGCCCCGCGATTTCGCCTCGCAGGTCCTTGAGAATGCGCACTTCGCGAGACGATTCGGTGGCATCGCCGTACGACGACGCTTCGAGGAAATCGACTTCCACGTT
Source organism: Silicimonas sp. (assembly GCA_022340315.1). GTDB lineage: Bacteria > Pseudomonadota > Alphaproteobacteria > Rhodobacterales > Rhodobacteraceae > JAJDOD01. Next base: position 26,975 of record JAJDOD010000145.1, read on the forward strand.
CATGTCGAGTTCACGGACCAGATCGGCAATGAAGACGAAAGAGCCGCGCAGAAGCCCGACAACGGTCAGTTTCTCGGTTCCCGTGAAACTTTGCCGGATCTCGCGGGCCAGTTCCTCGATACGGGCGGCGATCGCCTTGGCCGAGATCAGCTCGACAATATCATAGGCCTGCGGCACGTGTTCGCTCCCCCTTGACCATGCGCCTCCTCACCTAAAGTAAGAGGCAACTTGAGACCAGAGGTTGCCGATGCCGACGCATTCCGAGACACGACATCTGCCGTACAGTGCTGCGCAAATGTACGATCTCGTGGCTGACGTGGAGCGGTATCCGGAATTCCTTCCCTGGACGGCCGCGGCGCGCATCCGCAGTCGCCGCACCGAAGGCGAGGCCGAGGTGCTGTTGGCGGACCTCGTGATCTCGTTCAAGGTCTTCCGCGAGCGGTTCGGCAGCCAGGTGACCCTTTGGCCGGCGACGCGCAGGATCGACACCGAGTATCTCGATGGCCCGTTCGAGAAGATGGTCTCGACATGGGCCTTCGAGCCCGCCGAGGACGGCGGGTGCAACGTGAGTTTCTTCGTCGATTTCGCGTTTAGGAACAAATTGTTGCAGACGACGGCCACGATTTTCTTCAACGAGGCTATGCAGCGGGTCGTCCGCGCCTTCGAGCGGCGGGCGGCGGCGTTGTACGGCCAGGGCGGGGAAACCCTACGCTAGACACGATCCAGGTAGAGGTCGTGCTTCTCCTCGTCGGTCAATTCGGCGACGTAGAAAAGCTCCTGGCGCTTGGTCCGAACATACTGGTCGATCAGGTCGGGATGAAACAGGCGCTTCATGGCGTCGCTTGCCTCGAAACGGTCTATGGCCTCGGCCCAGTCCGGAGCGAGGCTTGGGCAATCTTCCTCGTAGGCGTTTCCTTCCAGCGGTGCCGGAGGCTCGATCCGGTCCTCGATGCCCAGAAGAGCGGCGCCAAGCACGACGGAAAAGAGCAGGTAGGGATTGGTGTCACCGCCGGCAACGCGGTGCTCGATCCGCCGGGCATTGCCGGGACCGTCGGGAATGCGCACCGCCACGGTGCGGTTTTCGTACCCCCAGCAGATGCCCGTCGGCGCGTGCGATCCGGTGATCAGGCGACGATAGCTGTTTTCATGCGGCGCGAAGATCAGCGTGGCGTCGCGCATTGTCGAGAGGCAGCCTCCCACGGCATGGCGGAGCGTTTCGGAGCCTCTGTCGGTGCCGTCGTCGAAGATGTTTCGCCCCTCGGCATCGAGGATCGAGAAATGCATGTGCAGCCCGGTCCCCGAATCCTCGGGGAAAGGCTTGGACATGAACGTGGCCAGCATGTCGTGCTTGTGAGAAAGCCCGCGCGTCAGCATCTTGAAGAACCAGGTGTCGTCTGCGGCCTTCATTGCGGGCCCATGCGTAAGCGTCACCTCGAACTGGCCCATGCCGGATTCGGATGTCGCGGTTTCCGCCGGAATGCCCATTGTTCCGCAGGCGGTGTAAAGTTCCGCCAGGAAGGGGTCGTAGGCTTCGAGCGAGCGCAACCCGAGGATATCGCCGCCCGCGCGAAGGCGGGTTGTCAGCGGATCGGGGTCGTTCTCGTCGATCAGGTAGAATTCCAGCTCGGTCGCGGCCTGGACGCTCCAGCCCCGTGCCGCATAGCGTTCGAGCACGCGGGCCAGGGCCTGCCGGGGATCGCCGTGGAAGGGCCGGCCCGGACCGACCTCCATCGTCATCGGTAACAGCAGCGAGTGGCTGCGGAGCCAGGGCATCGGTACGCCGCCCCTCTCGGTCGGTCTTAGGAACCCGTCCTTGTCGCCGCTCTCGAAGACAAGCGGGCTGTCCTCGATGTCATCGCCGAAGATGTCGAGACTTAGGACCGAGAGCGGCATCTTGGCACTTCCGTCATCCAGCTTGCGCGCCCGCGTGGCGGGAAGCCGCTTGCCGCGTGCCTGCCCGTTCAGATCGGCAATGCCGGTCCAGACCGTGCGCGTGTCCGGGAAATCGTCGAGCCAGCTCATCCTGCGACGTTCTGAAATTGTGGCGCGGGCGGTATCGGCAGCGCGGTATACTCCTCGGCAGGTACATATGTGATGTCGATCAGCGAGAGGATGTCCCGCTCCTCGTCCGAGAGGGCGTGCACCGCCTGAACGAGGGCGTCCTGCAGGGGTTGCGGATCGTTTCCATAGGCAGTGATATAGGGAAGCGAGGGGGTCGGCGGCGAATGCAGCAGAACCCTGAGATCATCCGCGAAATCATCCCATCTGCGGATCATCGACCAACTGACCGCGTCCAGCCCACAAAGATCGGCTTCGCCTCCGGCGACCGCGCGCGCGGAAGCCTGGTGAGAGCCGGTCAGCAGCAGCGAGGAGAAATTGACGCCGTTGATGCGTGCGACATCGTCGACAGCCGCCCAGCCGGATTGCGAAACCGGTGAATTGACGGCCAGCCGTGCGTCCGCGAAGTCATCGAAGGCCTGGCGCGGGTCATCGGCGCGCGCGATTATCGCAGTGAAATAGGTGCCCGCCGGACAGTCAAGCTTGTGAACCGGAGTGGCGACGATGGAAACGTCATCCTGAAGCCCGGTCCTGAAGGGTAAGCTGCAAGTTTGTGAAAGCAGCAGGTCCGGATCCAGCCAGTGAAATCCGTCTCGTGACAGGGTTTCGGGGGCTCCGGCGAGGTTTTCCCGGATCAGGGCCCAGAAATTGTCCGTTATCTCGCGCGCCTCGGGCCGGTCATACATGGGCAGTGTTGCGATCATGATCTGGATTGCGCCCTCTGCCGCGCCAGGGCGCTGTCGCGGTCGTTTATTCCAAGCATCGGCGCCACGAGACGCATCAGCGCGTCTTCCTCGTGGTTGCGCTCTCCATCGGCCAGCGCGATCTCCCAAAGCCCTTCGATGACCTGCGCACGCTCCTCGTAGGGCACGGCCGCCTTGATCGCGCGGGTGAAGCGCACGGTGTCCGGGGCCTCTTCCTCGAGAACCTCGGCATCCTTGCGCAGGCCCGTTACCTCGAAGGGTCCAAGCCCGTAGCGCTTGGCGAGCAGCGCGTCGATGCGCTTGATTTCGGCATCATCGTAGCTGCCGTCGGATCGTGCGATGCGCACCAGCAGAGCGGCAAGCGCAAGCCGCGCATCGCCGTTGTCGAGCGGGTCGGGGTCGGGCGCCGTTAGGCGGTTGATGAGCTCACCAAACATGCCTCACCCTATAATCGCCCTTTGGCCTCTCGGGAAGCTGTGTCTGCGTCTCCGCGCTTCGGCGCGTTTGAGCTGTGTCATGGCAGGAGGGGGCCGGTGCCCGAGTACCAGACCGCGATTGGCACCGGAACCACCGCGAGCGCCATCGTAAACGCCGTCCATCCGGGTCGGAACAAGCGTGAGAAGCCAGCCGTGAAGGCGATGCCGCCACCGCCGCCGATCACCGTGTTGCCGGGGATGTTTATGAGCGCCGCGAGTAGCAGATATCGCCAGGGGCCGACCAGGGGCCGGAGCCACGCGGGGGCGCGTTCGCTCAGGTGGGCGAGGCGTTCGTTCCGGGACATCGGCGCGAGGCGATCGACCAACTCGCAGGCGCGTTTCAGGCGGAGATCGGCCAGCAGGTCGCGCAGCCAGGCATGGGGCAGGTAACGGCCCGCAAGGAAGGCCATCATCAGGCCGAGCAATGTCGCGAGGTAGACCAGCGGTGCAATGGCGGCCCCCTGCATCATCAGAAGACTGATGCCGATCTCGATCCCCGGCATGAAGGGCACGGCGATCAGAAGCGCATAGGCGAGAAGGAGCGCTGCAAAGAGGCCTATCATCAGCTTGCCGCTGCCTGCGGCGGCGACGCGCGCGGTGGCCCAATCCATCAAAAGGTGAATGCACCAGGCAATGGCGAGAATGACGGCAAGCTTCAGTGCAAGCCGCAGCCAGCCCAGCCAGCGTGGTGGAAGTTTGACGTCCTCGGTCCCCATCGGCGCGACGCTAGCAGGGGACGCGGGGCGGGGGTAGCGCGACTTTCGCAGCGCGGGACAGCGGCGGGCCGGAGCGTTCCGGCCCGCGCAGGTGCCTCAGTACCAGTTGCCGAGATGCGTCTTGGTGGCCTCGCTGACCATCTGCGCGAACTCGGTGGGGTCCTGCGTCCCGTCGTCACGTCCGCGATAATGGTAAGGATAACAGACCCTTGGCGCGAACTCGTTTACCGCGCTGGCGGCGGCCTCGGCGTCCATCGTGAAGGGCAGGTTCATGCAGACGAAAGCAACGTCAATGTTCTCCAGCGCGCGCATCTCGGGGATATCCTCCGTGTCGCCGCTGGCGTACATGCGGAAGCCGCCCGGTAGCGTCACGACATAGCCGTTGTCACCCCTGTCCCGCGGGTGAAAGTTCAGCCGGTCCTCGGTGATGTTATAGGCCGGGATCGCGTCGATGGTGAAGTCACGGAAGGTGGCGGTCTGGTCATGGGTGATGACCGTGGCGCGTTCCTTGAGCGTGTCCGAGAACTTGTCGTAGGTCGCCTGGTTCACGCCGATCGGCACGCCGTTCGAGAGTGCCAGCAGCACGTCCTCGCTGTAGTGGTCGCCGTGCTCGTGGGTGACGAGGATCAGGTTGGGTTCCGGAATGTTTTCATAGGCTTGCGCCTCTCCCACCGGGTCAACATAGACGGTGCCCCAGTCGGTTTCCATCGCGAAGGAGGCGTGGCCGACGGGGTAGATGGTGACGGTGCCCCGGTCGGTGATGACGATATCGCCGGAGCTGTGTCCGGCGGCCTTGAGCTGGAAGGGCAGGAAAGCGGTGCCGGTTAGGGCGGCGCTGCCCATGAGGACGTGTCTTCGGCTGAGAGTCATTTCGGTCTTCCTTCGTGGTTCTATCTGGGAGGAACGGTAGGGCGGCACGGGGCGGAGGCAATGTGCAGTTCTGCGGGGGTGTGTGCGCTTTTGGCTTGCCGGGTTCTGGGGGCCGTGCGGGTTAACGGACTATCGCACGGGCGTTCGCAGGTTACCGCGATTTTGCGCGGTTCCGGGGTTAAGGCTCTGAAACTGTGTGGAAACGCTACGTCGGTATCACGTCGGTATTACGTCGGTATTACGTCGGTGGAAGTTTCGGCGATTGGTGCGGTGGTGCGCAGCGCGGGACGCGGTTTGGGCGCGATGTGCGGGGATAGAGGGGTGGGGTAACGTGGCGTTAGGGTTTGGCGGTGGGAGCGTGCGATGGTTCGGAGGTGGGTGGTGTTGGGGGTGTGCCCGGTTGAGGCCCGGTTTAGGGGAGAGGCGCGGGTCGGGGCCGAAGGCGGCCTGTCACCGGCCAGGTCATGAAGCGGCTGGGAGGTGCGCAGTGAATGCGCACCCTACGCTTGCTCGGGCGCGGGACAAGGCGAAGCCGCCGCGCCACCGCATGGCCGTCCCGCGGCCAGGCGGTTTGGTGACGTTTGCGCGGACCTCGGAGGGAAGATGTGGGTGGGGCCATAAAGCGCACCCGCTCGGGTGGTGGTCCGCCTGTCCCCGGCCATGCGGTGGCGCGGCTCTTGGGAGGTGTAGGGTGGGGTTTCACCCCGCCACGGTGGTGTGTGTGGAGGGCGGGGATGGTGGGCTGAAAGCCCACCCTACGCTTGCTACGCTTGCTATTACTACAAGCGATCCCAAGTCTCCGGGCCAACCAAAAAGAGAGTCGGTTCTCCTTCTTTCTGGAAG
>JAJDOD010000110.1 GCA_022340315.1 Silicimonas sp.
ACCCCGCTATGGCGCAGGAGCTTATGGCGTCTTCCAATCCGCTGAAGTGCGGGATGAGCAACGCCGGTCTTCAGGCAACGTGGTGCGCGCAAGGCAAACAGGCGGCCGAAGCCTGGGGCAGTCTGATGAACGTCGACGTCCCCTGGTTCGACGGCGAGCTTTCGGCAACCAAGCAACGCGCGACGATCGACAACATGGCGGCGCAGCAGTGGGACATCGTGGCCATCCAGACGTTCGGCATTGGCACATTGAACGATCCGGTCAGCAAGATGATAGATGCGGGCACCCCGATCATCGCGATGGACACGATGATGGCGCCCGAGGGCCAGCTTGCGCTGCACACCTTCATCGCGCCCGACAACGTCTTCATGGGATCGGTCACCGCTCAGGCGCTTTTCGATGCCATCGGTGGCGAGGGACAGGTCGTCATGACCCAGGGCGCGCTGGGACACACAGGTGCTCAGGGTCGTGCCCAGGGTTTCCGGCAGGTGCTTGCGAACTACCCCAACATCGAGCTTGTCGACGAACAGCCCGCTGACTGGGACGTGACCAAGGTCGCACGGATCTGGGATTCGCTTCTGACCAAGTTCCCCGATCTCAAGGGCGGCTTTTTCCATAACGATGACATGGCGCTCGCCGCCAACAACGTCATCAAGGCCAAGGGCCGCGAGGGGATCAAGCTTTCCGGCATCGACGCCATGCCGCCGGCGGTGAACGCCGTTCTCGAAGGCACTCTGGTCGCAACCGTGCGGAACCCGTCCTGTCGTATCCACGGCTGGGCCGTTGCCGCCGGTGTCGCCGCCGCGGTGGGTGGCGAGAAGTCGGGAACCGATATCCCGACCTACATCTGGGCCGACGGTCCGGTGATCACCCAGGACACCGCCGCAGGTCATCTCTGGCTGCAAAAGAACTTCCTGATCTAAGATCGTGACGGAAGACAGTCTGGACAAGACCGGCGGGAGGGCTTCGGCCCTCCCGCTTGGGGCAGCGACGCCGCTTCTCGAGATGCGCGCCGTGACCAAGCGGTTCGGCGGCGTGGCCGCATTGAGGAACGTCGATTTCTCAATCACCGAAGGGGAAATTCACGGTCTTGTCGGCGAAAATGGCGCGGGAAAGTCGACGATGATGAAGATCATCGCCGGTGTTCACGCGGATTTCGAAGGCGAGATGTTCGTAGGCGGCAAGCCGGTGCATTTCCGGTCGGCCCGTGAAGCGCTCGATGCAGGGATTGGTATGGTCCACCAGGAGCTTTCGGTCGTGCCGGACCTGACGGTGGCCGAGAACGTGTTCCTTGGCCACCAGCCCGTGATGGCGGGTGGCATCGTCGACTGGCGAAAGATGAACCGGACAGCCAGGACGCAGATCGCCAGTCTTGGGCTCGACATCGACCCGACCACTCGCATGGGCGCGCTACCCGTCGGGCTTCAGCAACTTGTGGAACTGTCGCGCGTCCTGTTTTCGGGCGCCCGCATCATCATTCTGGACGAACCGACCTCGGCGCTGTCGCCGCCCGAAGTTGAACGGCTGTTCGGCGTCCTCCGGCAACTGCGCGAACAGGGCCGCAGCCTTATCTTCATCTCGCACTTCCTTGATGATGTTCTGGAAATTTCCGACAGGGTGACCGTGTTCCGCAACGGCGAGAGGGTGGCGACCACGGCCGCCGCCGGGCTCACCAAGGACGAGGTCATCAGCCAGATGATCGGGCGCGGCTCGGCCGAGATGACTATGGGCGAAGAGACCGAACTCTCGGGTGATGACAGCCGCACGGTCGTGATGGAAGTCCGCAATCTGAGCGACGGCAAGGGCCTGGCCGACGTTTCGCTGGCGATGCGCAAGGGCGAGATCCACGGCGTCTACGGCTTCATGGGCTGCGGCCAGATCGAATTGTCGCGCGCGCTCTTTGGCAAGGGCAATCTTCGCAACGGCGAAATGATCCTGGAAGGCAAGCCGGTGAAGTTCCGCTCGACCGCCAGCGCGCGTCGGGCGGGTATTGCCTATGTGCCCGAGAACCGTGGGATGATGCTTTTCCGGACCGAGCCGGTGTTCAAGAACGTCTCGATCTCGATCCTCGAACGGATCGCGAAGATCATGCTTCGACCGAATGCGGAGCGGCGAATCACGATGGCGCATGTCGAGGACCTCCAGATCCGGCCGCCGGACACCGACATAGACCTTGGCAACCTCTCGGGCGGCAATCAGCAGAAGGTCGCTTTGGCCAAGTGGCTGACGCACCTGCCCAAGGCGCTGATCCTGGTCGAGCCGACACGCGGCATGGACGTGGGCGCGAAGGAGGACGTGATCCGAATTGTGAAGTCGCTCCGCGACAAGGGTGTGGCGATCCTTGTCCTTTCGACCGAGCCCGAGACCATCCTGACGCTGGCCGACAGGGTGACGGTAATGAAGAAAGGCCGCGTCGCGCGCGAATTCGCGACAGGCCATCTGGAAAAAGCGGACCTGCTATCGGCCGCGTGAAGCAGACGGACAAGAGGGGACAGGAATGGCCGAGACGAGTGACACCAAGACAGGCGGGGGCGTGCGCAGGTTTCTGGCCGAGCAGATGCGCAATATCGCGCCAGTATTCACGCTTCTGGTGCTGATCGTTTTCTTCTCGGTTCAAAGCCCCGTGTTCTTCACGGTGGATAACGCCCTGAATATCCTGGCGAACTCCTCGATCACCGGCATTATCGCGGTCGGGCTGACTTTTGTCATTCTGACCGCCGAGATCGACCTCTCCGTTGCGGCCATCGCGAACGCCATCGGGATTACGGTGGCGTATTTCACGCTGCAGCCCGAATACGTGAACATCAATACCTGGCCGATGTACGGCATGTTCGCCATCGTGCTGACGCTTCTGGCGGCCTTCGGCCTCGGCTCGATCACCGCCTTCGGCGTCACTGTCATCGGCATCCCGTCCTTCATCATGACGCTGGCGATGATGCAGATCGCCGATGGCATTTCGGCCGTTCTGGTACGCGGGCAGATCGCCTACAACTTCCCGGAATTCATTACGCTGATCGGATCGGGGCGATTGTTCGGGCTGAGGTATTCGATCATCGTCTGCATCCTGTTCTTGCTCGTTGCCCACCTTGTGCTGAAATACACGCGCTTCGGACGGTATGTGTACATGGTCGGCGGCAACCGCGAGGCGGCGGAGTATTCCGGCGTGAACGTACGCATGATCATTGCATCCGTCATGATCATCTCGGCTGTCTGTTCGGGCATCGCGGGCATGATCGGCGTCGCCTACTTCGGATCGGCCCAGCAAAACGGCTTCAACGATTTCCTTTTGACCGCCATCGCGGCGGTTGTGCTGGGCGGCACCAGTCTCTTCGGTGGCCGGGGCGGGATCGGCAACACGGTTGTCGGCCTGTTGGTCCTTGGCGTGCTCAACAACGGCCTCGACCTGATCCAGATCGACAGCTTCCTCAAGATCCTGATCCGCGGCCTGATCCTGCTCGCCGCGCTGATCATCAACGTCTACGCTCAGAGATTGAAGGAAGCCTCAGGCTAGCGGAGGTACACGCATGAACCCGTTACAGGACACCCAATTGCCGTCAGGCCGAAATCGCCTGTACGTCCTCGGCCAGAAAAATGAGTGAGACGGACGTGAACGCATACGAGCCCCTGACCCCGGACACGCTGCCCACGCGGCTTGGCAAACTTGCCGCCGTCGCCGACGTGGTTGGCGGCGCGCCAGAAAACTGGACTGTCGAGGAGGTCGGGGACGGCAATCTAAACCTTGTCTTCATCGTCACGGGCACCAGCGGTTCGGTAATCGTGAAGCAGGCGCTGCCCTATGTCAGGCTCGTCGGTGACAGCTGGCCGTTGCCCCTGAAACGCGCCTTCTTCGAGTACAATGCGCTTGTCAGGCAGGACGCCGTCTCGCCCGGCATCGTCCCGGCGGTCAGGTACTTCGACGAGGAACAGGCGCTGATCGTGATGGAGCATTTGACACCGCACATCATCCTGCGCCACCAGATGATGGCTGGCCGCGAAGTGGCCGGCCTTGGCCAGACGATGGGCAGGTTCTGCGCGCAAACGGCGTTTCGCTGTTCCGATCTTTCGATGGACCCGGCGAAGAAGAAGGCCGACGTCGCGCTCTTCAGCGGCAATGTCGAGCTTTGCGACATCACGGAAAACCTCGTTTTCACGGATCCGTATTTCGACGCCGAGATGAACCGCCACACCTCGCCCCATCTCGATGCGACGGTAGCCGAGCTTCGGGCCGATGCCGCGCTCAAGATCGAGGCCCAGCACATGAAACGCGCCTTCACAGCGCGTTCCGAGACGCTGTGCCATGGAGATCTTCACGCCGGCTCGATCATGGTCACCGACCGGAGTGTTCGCGTAATCGACCCTGAATTCTCGTTCTACGGTCCGTTCGGTTTCGATCTTGGAATGCTGGTCGGCAACTACCTGATGTCCTGGCAGGCGATGCCGGGACATATCGAAGACGAGGCGGCCCGTGCCAGCTACCAAGACTGGA
>JAJDOD010000150.1 GCA_022340315.1 Silicimonas sp.
GGTGATCGCGACCTTCTTGGCGGACCCGAGCATGTCCATGGTGACATTCTCCAGCTTGGTGCCCATTTCTGCGGAAATCACCTGACCGCCCGTGAGCACGGCAATGTCTTCCATCATCGCCTTGCGGCGGTCTCCGAAGCCCGGCGCCTTGACCGCCGCGACCTTCAGTCCGCCGCGCAACTTGTTGACGACCAACATCGCCAGCGCGTCGCCCTCGATATCCTCGGACACGATCAGCAGTTGCTTGTCGGCATCCATCACGGCCTCCAGGAGCGGCACCATGGGTTTGAGCGACGTCAGTTTCTTTTCGTGAAGCAGGATGACGCAGTCATCCAGCTCGACGACCATCTTCTGCGCGTTCGTGATGAAATAGGGGCTCAGATAGCCGCGGTCGAACTGCATGCCCTCGACCACTTCGGTTTCGGTCTCCAGTCCCTTGTTTTCCTCGATGGTGATCACGCCATCATTGCCGACCTTGGCCATCGCATCGGCGATCTGACGGCCGATCGCGACCTCTCCGTTTGCCGAAATGGCGCCGACCTTCGCGATCTCGTCGCTGTCGCCGACGGGGCGGGACAGGGTCTTGATCTCGGCCACAACCGCAGCGACGGCCTTGTCGATCCCGCGCTTGAGGTCCATCGGGTTCATGCCGGCCGCGACCGACTTCATGCCCTCACGGACAATCGCATGGGCGAGCACGGTGGCGGTCGTGGTGCCGTCGCCAGCCTCGTCATTGGTGCGCTGCGCGACCTCCTTGACCATCTGCGCCCCCATGTTCTCGAAATGGTCCGACAGCTCGATTTCCTTGGCGACGGTCACGCCGTCCTTGGTGATGCGCGGCACCCCCCAGGATTTGTCGAGAATGACGTTCCGGCCCTTGGGGCCCAGGGTGATCTTCACTGCGTTTGCCAGCGTGTCGATGCCTTTCAGCATGCGGTCGCGGGCATCGGTACTGAATCTGACGTCTTTGGCGGACATTTTCGTCGTTCCTTAAATTGATCGTACTTGGTAACGGGAAGCTGCGGCCCTTCATGTCGGCGACCTAGGAGCGACGCACGGAGTTGCCGCCAGCGATGATTAAGTTGATGAGGGCCGCGACAGATCGGTGTTTCTGCAATTCCTCTTCCGTGCCGACCGCGTTCTCATGGGTCGCTGCGGCGTCGCGAAGAATCCCCACGACCTCGTGCTCCGGCAGCAGTCCACGATCGTTCATGGCAAGCAGCAGCGCCTCACAGATCGAAAGGGCGGCTTGGCCTGCATGTTCGCTCGCCGTAGACATAGGGGTTTCCTTCCTTGGCATCGTGAACCGGTGAGGAGAGGTTGGAATGCATCCGTACTTTTCGCAGGAAGTTCGCTATGCTGGACTGATCCAAAGCAGTGTCCGCGCCGCTTTCTCGCTCTTGAATTGCGGCAGATCGGAAGGTCCCATGATATCAGCACAGCACAGTCCCCTGACGCGCAAACTCTCGGCCTTCGTCGCCTTGTCGGAGGCTGAACTTGCCGCACTTGAGCGGCTTCACCAGCGTCGCCGGACCTTTGTCGCTGGGCGCGACATGGTTCACCAGGGGCAAACGGATCAGGCTGCTTACGTCCTCTCAAGCGGATGGGTTTGCTCCTACAAGATCCAGCCCGATGGAACCCGCCAGATCGTCGATTTCCAGATTCCTGGCGATTTCCTAGGCCTGCGCAGCGTGCTGTTGCGCACCTCGGACCACAGTTTCGAGCCGATCGTGAAGATCGAGGCCGCCGAGGTGCTCAAAGACGATCTTCTGAAAACCTTCGCGGAGACGCCGCGGCTTGCTGCGGCCATCCTCTGGGCGGCGTCGCGGGATGAGGCGATGGTGGTCGAGCATCTGGTCGGGCTGGGACGGCGCGACGCGGATGCCCGTATGGCCCACTTCCTGCTGGAGTTGGGGTCCAGGTTGGCGCTTGTGGGCCTGGGGACCAAGGAGGGATACGACTGCCCGCTGACGCAGTATCACCTGGCGGATGCGCTGGGGCTGAGTGCCATCCACGTCAACCGCGTCTTGCGGCAGCTTCGCGAAAGCGGAATGGCGACCTTCAGAAATGGCCGCGTGTCGTTTGGCGACCGGGATAAGTTGGTGGCTCTCGCCGAGTTCGATCCGGTATACTTGGACCATACCGGGCCGCTCCTGATATGACGAATTTCACCGCCCTGTCAGTTGGACAGAGCGGCGATTGGGTTTCTCAGAAATCGCTGATTGGAAGTCCGTCGAACTCCGATCACTTGCTATTGTCGGCATTTCTGATCGCGGCGAGTCGTTTCACGACGTCGTTCAGTGTAAGTGTTCCGCACTCGGCCGGTGTCATCTGCGCTTCCCGCTCGAGCTGGGTGCAGTTGTTCTGGTAGGGACGAGCGTTCGGGCGCACGACATCGGCCGACTGCACCTGCGCAATCGTCTGAGGGTAGAGGCTTCTCGCCTTTGCTGGTGGCCGGGCGTCCGGACGGATCACGTCTGCGGTCTGGGCCAACGGCACCTGCTGAGGATACAGGCTATCCGCCTGTCCCGCCGCCGCCATCGATGCAAAGATCACAGCCGACCCGAAGAACAGCTTGAGCCGGGCAATCCGCGCGGTCGAAACGATTTTCGGAAGAGTTGTCATTGAGTAGTCCTTTCATGGACTTGCCAAGGCACTTGCAATCCTGTCGCAATTCGAATGATCGAGTTGCGCACTTTTCAAAGATGTCAGGAGCTTGGGCAGTGTTCCCACCGGGTCTCTGGCGGGCCGAACCTAATATGGCTCACGTCGACCGATCCTGCACTGATGTGTGTTAGCAGACACTCGCGGATGCCGGACTCGTGAAGGCCGCCCTCTCAGGCGGCCTCGGTGTTCATGTCAGCGGAAGGACGTTACGCAAGCGCGTGTTTCGCCGCGTCGAGTTCCTTGTTCGCTTTATCATCGTTCTGGGCTTTGTGCGCTGCTTCGGCGGCATTGTAATGCTTCAGGGCCGCGTCCTTCTTTGGACCCGCGGGCGCTTTGTCCCATGTTTCTTTGACTGACTTCATCTTCTCGGAAATCTTGTTCTGATCGGAATTCATTTGAATTGTCCTTTCCTGGACGTTCCGAGATAATAAAGCGTGCCGACATGCCGTTCTTTTGGCGACCGGCACGCCCACACGCTTCTCAAGTACTCGGAAAAAAGTGCCTCACCAAATATTCGGCAGGCACATCCCATCTAACCGATACCGGCGCCTCACCGCACTGCCGCAGGTTAGTCCTGCTGTGCGCCTCGGCGGATTTCTGTCAGCGCCGACGTTGA
>JAJDOD010000173.1 GCA_022340315.1 Silicimonas sp.
CCGCCGAGGAGTTGGCCGAACTGCTGGACGAACTGCTGGGCACTCTGCCAACCGGCGGTGCGCCGCTGCCTGAACAGACCGAGATTCAACTCACCGGCGGCGTCACGGTCGAAACGCTGGAGATCCCGCAATCGGTGGCGCTCTTCGGCCATGTTGGCATCCCGCGGGACGACCCCGATTTTTTCCCGGCTTTCGTCGCAAACGAAGTCTTCGGCGGTTCCGGGCTCCAGTCGCGCCTCAGCCTCGAGGTGCGCGAGGCGCGGGGGCTCACCTACGGGATCGGGTCCTACCTGATCAACTTCGACTACGCCGAGCTCCTTCTCGGCCAGTTCGCGTCGGCCAACGAACGGGTCGCCGAGGCCATCGAGGTCGTCCGCGCCGAGTGGAAGAAAATGGCGGAGGACGGCGTGACCCAGGAAGAATTGAAGGCCGCGCAGACATATCTGACAGGCGCCTACCCCCTGAGATTTGACAGCAACGCGTCGGTGGCGCGCATACTTGTCGGAATGCAGATGGACGGGCTGCCCATCGACTATATCGAGACGCGAAACGGCAAAGTCGAGGCGGTGACGGTCGAGGACGTCAAACGGGTGGCCAGGCGCCTCTACCTGCCCGACGCTCTTCGTTTCGTCGTCGTCGGGCAACCGGAAGGTCTGGAGAGCGTGAACTAGCGTCACGCCGGTTATCCGGCGCCACGGAACAGCTTCGACCAGGAAGAACAGGTACAGAGACATGCGCATTCTTTTCACAGGCGGCTCCGGCAAGGCCGGGAAGCACGCCGTCACCTATCTCATGCAACAAGGCCACCGGGTGCTGAACGTCGACCGGGTGCCGCTCGACATGCCCGGTGTCGACAACCGGATCGCAGACATCACCGACGCCGGGCACATGCATGACGTCATGCAGTCCTATGCCGATTTCGACGAGCTTCAGCCGGGCACCGGCGTCCCGTCCTTCGACGCGGTCGTGCACTTCGCCGCCGTGCCGCGCATCCTCGTGACCGGCGACAACGAATGCTACCGCACCAACGTCATGGGCACCTACAACGTGATCGACGCGGCGCTGAAAGCCGGGGTGCGCAAAATCGTCTTCGCCTCCTCCGAGACCACCTATGGCATCTGTTTCTGGGACGGTGAAAAGAAGCCCGACTACCTGCCCATAGACGAAGAGCATCCCACGGTGCCGATGGACAGCTATGCCATGTCCAAGGTCGTGAACGAGGCGACAGCGCGCAGTTTCCAGGCGCGGAGCGGGGCCGACATCTACGGGCTGAGGATCAACAACGTGATCGAGCCGCACGAGTACAAGTCGAAGTTTCCCGCCTACATCGACGACCCGGCACTACGCCGGCGCAATATCTTCGCCTACATCGACGCACGCGACCTGGGCCACATGGTGGATTGTTGCCTGAAGACGGATGGGCTGGGCTTCGAGGTCTTCAACGTCTCGAACGACGATCATTCCGTCGCCGCAACGACGCCGGAGCTGCTTGGTCGGTTCTACGACGGGGTCCCGGTCCGCAAGGAACTCGGGGACGATGAGACTTTCTACTCGAACGACAAGGCAAGGCGTCTGGTCGGCTTTGCGCCAAAGCATCGCTGGCGCATGTATCTGGACGATCCGAGACGGGCCTGAGGCCGCCGGCCCGGTCCGGGCGGGACCGTCGGAGCGCCGTGGAAGGGGCGGCGCTCCACACCGGTGCTCACTTCGTGGAGTAGTGCGAGTTCCAGGCGGTGAACGCACTCACTTCGGGAGCCGCATCGCGGGCGCCGGATTGAGCCGCGGTGATCGACGCGATCCAGTTGTCGTACGAGGACGGGGTCGGTCTTTTCTGCAGGTCGGCGTTCCAGGCGACTAACGCGGCGGCGGCCAGAATGGTGATCTTCATGGGTCAGTTTCCTTTGGTCATCGGGCGTGCGGAATGCCCGCCTCTCATGCCGGGAACACTGCCCCGAAGTCGCAATGTGAAATAGCCGGTTCCGGGTTTCGTTGGTTTCGACGGTTTCCGTTTCGTGTCGGGAATGTTTCAATGTCCGTGCAAAGAAAAACCGCGCCCGAAGGCGCGGTTTTCAGTAAGGTTTTGACACCGGATCAGGCAGCGCGGCTCAGAAGGACCTCTCCCACCTCGCGTTGCGCATCCTGCTCGTCCGCCCCATTTACCGCAGCGACTTCACGAGTGAGCCGTTCCAAAGCGGCTTCGTAAAGCTGACGCTCCGAGTAGCTCTGCTCGCGCTGATCGTCGGCGCGATGCAGATCACGGACCACCTCGGCAATCGCGATCAGGTCGCCCGAGTTGATCTTCTGTTCGTACTCCTGCGCACGGCGCGACCACATGGCTTTCTTCACCCGTGCCTTGCCCTTGAGCGTGGTCATCGCCTTCGAGACCACATCCGGCGACGAGAGCGTACGCATGCCCACTTCGGCGGCCTTGTTCGTCGGCACGCGAAGCGTCATCTTGTCTTTCTCGAACGAGATCACGAACAGTTCCAGCTTCAGGCCGGCGATTTCCTGCTCTTCGATCGAGATGATCTGACCGACTCCATGCGCCGGATAGACGACATAATCGTTCGGTCGAAATTCCATTTTCTTGGGTTTGCTCATTCAGCGTTATCCCTATTCAGCCCAAGGCCTTAGACAGACAAATAGCACGGCGGGAACAAAACCAATCTCCCCGTCGAATGCGTCCTGTCGGTCTTCAGAACGGGAAAACCAGCGCCCGCCCAAGCCTATGTGATAGAAATATAGCAAAAAATTGCGGCAATTCCAAGGCGTGGCATCACGTGCTTGACGGAACGTCAGCAAACACGGGCCGGGGAGCGCCGCACAACGCACGGCGCGGGCCTTTGCGAATCTACCCGCCTTCGCCGGCATTCTCCGAGAACAGGTCCATCTTGCCGGATTTCCCATCCATCTCGTCAGCCGTCGGCAGCGGGTCCTTCTTCGTGATGATCACCGGCCAGGCTTCCGAGTACTTCCGGTTGAACTCGACCCATTTTTCCATATCCGGTTCGGTGTCCGGACGGATGGCATCTGCGGGGCATTCCGGTTCGCACACGCCGCAGTCGATGCACTCGTCGGGATGGATCACCAGCATGTTCTCGCCCTCGTAGAAGCAATCCACCGGGCATACCTCGACGCAATCGGTGTACTTGCAGGCGATGCAGTTGTCAGTGACGACATAGGTCATGGGCGTCTCTCAAGGCTCAACGGCGGAGAGGTATCGCGTCCGGTGCCGTCATTCAAGCAGGCTGCCCCGGTTAAGTCGCGCATTGCGACGATCTTTCTTCGTAGGCCGCCCCTTTCCCTCGAATCCGGGATTCGGCGGGAGATCGTTTTCCTGCGGCGGCGTGAGATCGGCGTAAAGTTCCTGCGCCTCGCTGGCAGGCCCGCGCCGCTTTGCCAGCGCCTCGACCCGGATCACCCTGATGCGGCGGGCTTGCGGGAAGGTCAGCGTCAGGCCCGGCCGCAGACCGTATGCCGGTTTCGAGACCCTCTCGCCATCGACGCGGACATGGCCGCCCGCCACCAGTTTCGTGGCAAGCCCGCGCGTCTTGAAAAACCGCGCGTGCCAGAGCCACTGGTCAAGGCGTTGTGTCGGTTCACTCATTGAAACCGGACAATGCAACCACGGCGCGGTCATGCCTGGCGGGCATCAGTCGTCCTTGGTCTTCAATGCCATGAGCGCTTGCGCGAAGGGGTTGTCGGGGTCGATCCGGTCCTTTTTGCGCGGCGGCCGCGCCTCGAAATTCCGGGACTTGCCGCCGCCGTCGCCATCGCGGCGCGGCTTGCCCTTCCCCTTCGGTTTCGCGGCACGATGCCGGCCCTGCGGCTTGCCGCGGCTCTCACGGTTCCCGCCGCGATTGCTAGCCCAGGTGAAGGTATAAAAGATCTCCTTGCGATCTTCCTCGACACTCGCATCGGCAGCCTCGCCGGGTGCCGTCTCATCCGCTGGAACGGCAGGTGCCGGATCGCCCTCGGCCGCAGCTTCTGCTTCGGTGTCGGCGCTCTGAGGCATCTCGGCGATCAGCGCCACGCCCTCGTCCACGATCTTCTCGACCGCATCGGAAACCGTTGCGGCCTCGTCGCCGCTTGTCACGGAGCCGGCAGAAGGCGTATCGCTATCCATCACCGGCCGGGCCTCATTACCATCAGCCGCCATATTGCCGGGAACGACCGTATCGACGGCAAGTGGCTTCTCGCGCTCACCCCGCTCGGCCTTGTAGCCCAGGCCTTCCATCAGGTTGGCGAACTGCTCCAGCGTCATGCCAGTGATCGAAAGCATGTCGGGGTTCGCCTCGAAACCGCCCCGGCTGTCCTGCGCGCGCAAAAGATCGGCAAGACGTTCCAGCATGTCGATGCGGATCGCCCGGTCACCTGCGGGCCGGTAGCCCGACATCAGGTAAATGTTGGACGGGATGTCCGAAAGATGCGGGATCGTCACGAGGCCCGGAGGCGGGCTCTCGGGAAACTCGTCCGCGCCGTTGGCCAGCGACCAAAGCACAAGCCTCAACCGCGTCGGCGCCGGTTTCAGAAGCGCCGCCATGAAGATGGTGAACTGGCCGAAACGTACGCCATGCTTGCGCAGCGCGCCACGCGCTTCCTGCTCCAGCCCCTTGACCTCCTGCGCCACATCGCGGCGGTCGATCACGCCCATCGCCTCGACCATGCGAAAACCGAAGCCGCGGGCCGAACCGCTAAGGGCCTCATCCTTCTGGATCGCAATCAGGGGCTCGAACAATGCGGCGATCTTCCGGTCGATGAAATGCTGCAGCCGACGCTGCACCTTCTCCGCGACGTCAGCCCCCGCTTCGTCGTCGACAAAGGCAGCAACCCGTGGCTTCAGCGGATCGTCGCCCGCGACAAGCTTGCCAATCGCCTGGTCGCCCCACATCAAGCCTCCCTGCTCGGTGAAGTCCATCTCCGTGTCCGGCGCATTGTAGAAACGATCGGCGCGCAGATGAAACTCGGGCTGTAGAGCAGCCGTCGCGGCCGCTTTCAGCGTCTTGGCCTCGTCACCCGTGGCGCTTGCGTCCTGGTGAAACCTGAAACCTTCCAGGCGGCCGACGAACTGGCCCTCTACGCTAACTTCACCCTTGTCATTCACTTCGGCCACGAGAGCCTCCTTCTGTTTCAACCGGCGAAGCAGAACACTGGTCCGCCGGTCGACAAATCTTTGCGTCAGCGCCTCGTGCAGGGCATCCGACAGGCGGTCTTCTACCTCGCGCGTTGCCTCGCGCCAATGGTCTTCGTCACGCGTCCAGCCATTCCGTTGCGCCACGTATGTCCACGTTCGCACAAAGGCCAGACGCTTGGACAACGCGTCAATGTCCCCATCGTTCCGATCGATTCGCCGAATTTGTCGGGAAAGCCAGTCTTCCGGAACCTCGCCATGCTCGTGAAGAAACCCGAAGATCGCTGTCAGAAGCGAGGCATGTTCCTGGTGGCTGATCCCCCGGAAGTCGGGAATCCTGCAAACATCCCACAGCAATCTAACCGATACGCCATCACTGGCGCGGGCCCGTGTTTCTGTATCCGCGGCCAGTGTCTTCAGTGCGATAAGGTCATCCGCTTCGCGCGCTCGCACGACATGCTCCAGCTCCGGCGAGGCTTCAAGCGTGTCAATCAAGCGGTCGATGCTTCCGAACTCCAGTGCCGAATTTCGCCATTGCAGCTTTTTCAGCGGCGTAAAGTTGTGACTTGTGATCGCATCGGCGACGCGCGGCTCAAGCGGCGAGGCCTCGCCGGTCACTCCGAACGTCCCATCCTTCTGGAAACGTCCCGCCCGCCCGGCAATCTGCGCCAACTCGTTCGGCTGAAGATCGCGCATCCTGCGGCCGTCGAACTTGCGCAGGCCCGAAAACGCAACGTGGTCTATATCGAGGTTCAATCCCATCCCGATGGCGTCGGTTGCCACCAGGTAGTCGACATCGCCGTTCTGGTACATGTCGACCTGCGCGTTGCGGGTACGCGGTGAAAGCGCGCCCATCACCACCGCGGCCCCGCCCTTCTGGCGGCGAAGCAACTCGGCGACGGCATAGACCTGGTCGACCGAGAAACCGACGATCGCCGCGCGAGGGGGCATCCGGCTGATCTTTTTCGAGCCGGAGTAGCTCAACGTCGAGTACCGCTCGCGCCGCTGAAACTGGATGCCCGGCACCAGTGCGGCAATGACTCCGCGCATGGTGTCCGAGCCCAGAAACACCGTCTCGTTCAGCCCGCGCGCGTTCAGAAGCCGGTCGGTAAATACGTGACCGCGCTCGGGATCGGCGCAAAGCTGGATCTCGTCGACAGCGAGGAAATCGGTGCCCATGCCGTCGGGCATGGCCTCGGTGGTGCAGACCCAATACTGCGTGCGCGGCGGAACGATCCGCTCCTCGCCGGTGACCAGGGCCACCACCGAGGGACCGCGCGCCGCCACGATCCGATCGTAGACCTCGCGCGCAAGCAGTCGCAGCGGCAGCCCGATGACACCGGTCCGATAGCCCAGCATCCGCTCGATGGCATAGTGCGTCTTGCCGGTGTTTGTCGGTCCGAGGACCGCATGAACGCGGCCTTGTGTCTGGGACATGGCTCTTGATCGGATTGGGGAGGGTCAGGGCGTGTTAAAACGGGTCTTGGCCAGCCGGGCAAGCGAATTCTGTGCTTAGGTGAAATACGGAAAAAGCGCATTTTCCACGCCTGATTTCCGGCCTACGTTGTCGCCATGACGACCGACCGCCCTGTTCTTGGCATCCTTCTGATGCTCGGTTTTTGCCTGGCCGCCCCGCTGGGCGACGCGCTGGCAAAGCTGTTGGGCGCCAGCATGGGTGTTGCGCAACTCGTAGCGATCCGCATGGGTCTCCAGGTCCTTTTGCTGACCCCGGTCATGGTCTTCCTCGCAATACCGATCGTCATGAGCGGCCGGGACCTCCGGCTCTCGGCGGTTCGCGCGTTGCTTCACATGGCCGGCATCGGGCTGATGTTCCTGTCGCTGCGCTACCTGCCGCTGGCCGATGCCGTCGCCATTGCCTTCGTGATGCCCTTCATCATGCTGTTGCTGGGGTACTACATCCTGGGCGAGGAGGTGGGGCGGCGGCGCATCCTTGCCTGCTGCGTCGGGTTCGTCGGCACCTGCATGGTCATGCAGCCAAGCTTCGCCGAGGTTGGCTGGCCCGCGCTGCTGCCGGTCGGGGTCGCCTTCGTGTTCGCCTTCTTCATGCTGGTGACCCGGCAGCTTGCCCGCTCGGCCGATCCGATCGCGCTCCAGATGGTCTCCGGCCTTTTCGCCTGCGCCATCCTTGTGCCGCTGCTGCCGCTTCTGAACGGCGCGCCCGGCTTCCAGCTTGTCTGGCCCGACGGCTGGAACTGGGCGCTCCTGCTGGCAATGGGGTCTCTCGGAACCGCTGCGCATCTCCTGATGACCTGGGCCCTGCGCTTTGCACCCTCGGCCACGCTCGCTCCGATGCAGTACCTCGAGATCCCCGTGGCCGCGCTGCTCGGCTGGCTGATCTTCCGCGACTTTCCCGATGGCCTCGCCCTGGCCGGTATTGCCGTCACCATCGGTGCAGGGCTCTACATCATCTACCGCGAGCACCTCGATGGTCGGTCAGCGCCGCCAGAGCCGCATCAAGCGCCTCCCGCGGCAGAATGACCAGGCAGCCCCGCGCGCTGAACCCAAGCTCGACAGGGCCGGTCACCTCGTTGGAAGTGCCGATCCGGCCACCCGGCTCAAGAACCAGGCCATCAATCGGCCACCGCAGCCCGTCCGATCGCCCTGTCACCCGCGCCATCGGAAAAAGCGACAGGCGCGAGCCCGCCGGCAACTCCAGCGCCAGCAGTTCCGGTGCGGCGAAGATGATGTCCTGCTCATCGACCAAGATCACCGGCGGCCCCTCGTGCCTTACCAGCGATGACATGGATGCCAATGTGTGATCGACACGCCCGCCGGTGAACCCTGTGGCCAGGATGGCCGGCGCCTCGATCCGCGTTAAGCTTTTGTCAAAGTCCGTGCTGTCTTGCTCGGCGACATGAAGAAACCGGGTGTCAGGCCAATCGTATTGCGTTGCATCCCCAAGCGAATCGAAATCACCGATGACGGCGACGGGCGCCAGCCCAAGCGCCTTGCACGCCCGCGCGCCGCCGTCCGCCGCGACCAGGTCCGGCGCGCGTGCCAGCAAATCCCGGATGATTTCCCCACGCGATCGGCCTGCGCCGACCAGGGTAACGCCCTGGGAGGATTGAACATTGCCGTCAGTCATGCCTGTTTGTCTCCGAAACTCGTACCAAACGCCACAATTCTGACCCGAAATAATCTTGTGAATTCCCCAGATCCGTTCCTATTTTCGGGCGCCCGCTTGGTAAACACATTGTTGAATAACGGGAGAAAGCGATCACGGTGATGAGTGGTTCGACGAAAATCCTAACAGTTTCCTACGGAACCTTCAGTTGTACGCTGGAGGGATTCGACGATCCGCTCGGCTCGATGCGCGAGATGGCGGAATATTTCCGCGACCTTGCGGCCGACGACCGCTACTTCGGGGCCGAACCCCCGCAGCCGGACGTCGAAATGCTTCAGCGCATCGCCGAGAAGGAAATCCAGCGCCGCGTCGATGCCCGCGTTTCCGGCACCGGCGTCAAGCTTGTTGCCTCCGAAAAGCCGCGCCAGACATCGCGGCAGCCATCGCGCCCGCGAAGCGAACCGTTGCCCGATACGGCGGACGACGACTCCGGCCCGCTCACCTATGACGACGATTTTCTCATGTCGGACGAGCCGGAAGATGTCCTCTCGGTCAATCCCGAGGCAACACTGGACGAACAGGGACCTGCCGAAAGCGTCGCCGAGAAACTGCGCCGCATTCGCGCCGTCGTGTCGCGGAACATGGAGATCGACCACACGGCCGCCCGTTCCGAACAAACGCCGAATGCAGGCCGTTCGGATCTGCGCAGCCGTGCCATGAGCGAAACGATCCGCCAGATCCAGGATGATCTGTCGGATGACGAGGACGGCAGCACGACCGCGCCCGACGACGATGACGAGGACGACGCTGCCCAGCTTGATGCCGGACACTCCGCCAACGCTGCAAGCGCGGCGGGGGACGCGTTCAATGCCGCGACCGAGGTCGAAGACAACGACGAGGACGAGGATACCGAAGGCGGCCGTTCCTATACCGAGATGCTGGGCCACGTTACGGACCGCCTTGCGCAAGGTGAGGATGACGACAACGCCCCGGTTGAAGAGGCACCTGCCCCGAGACGGCCGACCCGTGTCCTGTCTCCCGGCCCGGAAGTCGACATGGGCCGCCTCATGGATGAAACCGACAGCAAGCTGAACGAGGATGAGACCGTTCGCCGCCGTCGCGTGATTTCGCAGATGCGGGCCGCCGTCGCGGCGACCAAGGCGGATCGGATGGTCTCCAACCAACCGTTTTCCAGAGAGGCCGAGGAAGAGGCGGAGAAAAGCCGCTATCGCGAGGACCTTTCAGAGGCCGTTTCCGACGCGCCATCGGCCGAGACCGCGCGCCGCGCCTCGGCGCCGCCGCTGGTACTCGTATCATCCCAGCGGATTGACCCTCAACTGCGCGCAAGCCTCGCCGGCGCCGCCGAGTTCGCTGCCAGTTTCGGCGCGCGCGAGTTGCCCGAGTTGATGGAGGCTGCTGCGGCCTACGCGATCTTCTCCGAGGGGCAGTCATCGTTCACACGCCCCGAGATCATGGAGTTGGTTACACGCATGGACCCGGCGCTGCAGATGTCGCGCGAAGAAAGCCTGCGATCCTTTGGGCAACTGCTTCGCGAAGGGACGTTCAAGAAGCTGGAACGCGGCCAGTTCACAATCGACCAGGAAACCCGGTACAATCCGTCAAATTCCGCCGCCGACGGCTGAGCCTGCGGCTTGTGAAGGAATCTGGACTTATGCTATCGGTCCAGATTGATGGCCGTCTCCGAAGAAACCTTTTTTCTGGACCCAGCATTCGAGGGCACGCTTCAGCAACAGATCCAGTCGCTGGTCGCGGAAGGTATCCTGTCGGGCCGTCTCCGGCCGGGTGAGAAACTTCCCTCCACGCGCCGCTTGGCGCGCCACCTGGGGATCAGCCGGATCACCGTCACGCTGGCCTATACGGAACTTCTGGCCGATGACTACATCATCTCCAAGGGCCGGTCCGGTTACTACGTGTCCACCAATGCGCCGCAACCACGGCTGAGCGGTACGCCGGTCAGGGACACGGGCTGCGTGAACTGGGATCATTTCATCGAGACGCGCTTCTCCGATGCCGAGTTGTTCCGGAAACCGGCGGATTGGCAGGACTACCGGTACCCGTTCATCTACGGCCAGGCCGACCCCACTCTCTTCGATCATGCCAACTGGCGGCTCTGCGCGCTGCAGGCCCTGGGCCTGCGCGACTTCGAGGCGATGACGACCGATTACTTCGAACGCGACGATCCGCGACTTGTGGAATTCATCGCGCGCCATTCGCTCCCGCGGCGCGGGATTCTCGCCGCCCCGGACGAGATACTCGTCACTCTTGGCGCCCAGAACGCGCTCTGGCTCGCGGCAGAGGTCTTGCTTGGTCCGAAACGCACCGCCGTGATCGAAAGCCCGTGCTACCCCGGTCTCCGGGACATCCTCGAGCGGCGCCGCAGCCGGATCGTTCCCGTTCCGGTCGATGAAGGGGGGCTCTGCGTCGATAAACTGCCCGAAGGGACAAGCACGGTCTTCGTCACGCCAAGCCATCATTGCCCGACATCGGTGACCATGCCTCTCGACCGGCGCCGCGCCCTGCTGGATCGTGCCGCGGCGGAGGATTTTCTCATCGTCGAGGACGACTATGAATTCGAGATGTCCTTTGTCACGCCCCCGTCGCCCGCGCTCAAGTCGCTGGACAAGGAGGGGCGTGTAATCCACATCGGGTCATTTTCGAAATCGCTCTTCCCCGGATTGCGCCTCGGCTACATTGTCGGATCGCGCGCCTTCATCGAAGAAGCCCGAGCGCTCCGCGCCGCCGTGCTCCGTCACCCGCCAGGTCATGTGCAACGGACCGCCGCCTATTTCATGTCGCTCGGCCACTATGATGCGCTGATAAAGCGTACCGCGCGTGCGTTTGCCGTCCGGCGCGAGGTCATGAGCGAAGCCATAGCCAGGCACAGCCTGAAGATCGCGGGCCAGGGCAAGGGGGGGTCGAGTTTCTGGATGCAGGCTCCGGACGGCACCGACACGCTCAAGCTGACCGAGCGCCTGAAGGAGGACGGGGTGCTGATCGAACCCGGACAAGCCTTCTTCCCGGGGCCGGACCGGCGGCGAGAATTCTACCGCCTCGCCTACAGCTCGATCAGGAAGGAACGTATCCCCGAGGGCATCGCACTCATCGCGAGGGCCATTCGCGGCTAGGAGGCGCGGCCGTGATAGGCGACGATCTCGGCCAGATCGTTCGGATTGGTGCGTTCCGGGATGATTGCGGCAGTGTTGGGAATGTGCTGAAACAGCGAACCGTCGGCAAAGAACGTGCTTCGCGTAACGAAAACGATCCGCGTCTCCGGTCGCCGGTAGCTGGTGAAATCCGCGATGGCGATCGCACTTCCGTCTTGCAGCATGACGTCCAGAACCACAACTTCCGGCTCGAATTCACAAAGGAAATCAACGCAGTCCTTCTGGTTGGTGACGACATGCACATCGTGCTGCTGCCGCTCCAGATGGCTTGCCCATATGCTGGAAAGATCGGGATTTGAGCCCACGATAAGTATCAATTGCCGACCCTCTCAACTGGCCTTCAGCCCGTAAACCGTCCCCATCTCCAACAAGTTTGCTCCCAAAACCTTAACGGATCGTTAACGAGTGCGAAGAAATGGTTAACGCTCGGCGGAACACCGCCTTAGACGCTTGCCTGCGGAATGCCTCGCGCTAGCATCCGGTGCGAACAATGCAGGCAGTCCCGATGCGATTTCTTCCATTCTATACTTTCCTTGCGTGTGCGCTCGCCACGTCAGCGGTTTCCCAATCCTGTGGAGGAAGCTTCGGCAGCTTTGTCGATGCCATGAAGTCCGAAGCGGTTCAGCGCGGCCACAAGCCCGCAGCCGTCGACAGCTTCTTCGCCAATGTCCGCCAGGATCCCAAGGTGATCCGCGCCGACCGCGCCCAGGGTATCTTCCAGATGCCATTCATCGAATTCTCCCGCCGTCTGATCAGCCAGAACCGGCTTGATGCCGGCGTGCGCAACGGCAAGAAGCTGGACAGCGTGTTTGACAGGGTCGAGGCCGAATACGGCGTTTCGCGCGGCGTTCTTCTGGCTTTCTGGGCCTTCGAGACTGATTTCGGCGCCGTGCAGGGCAACTTCAACACCGTGAATGCGCTGGTCACGCTGGCGCATGATTGCAGGCGCCCCGAGCTTTTCCGGCCGCAGGTCTTTGCGGCACTGGAGCTCTACGAGCACGGCGACCTCGATCCGGCAAGCACCACGGGGGCCTGGGCCGGCGAGATCGGCATGGTCCAGATGCTCCCCGAGGACATTATCCGCAACGGTGTGGATGGTGACGGCGATGGGCATGTCCGGCTCAAGACCTCGGCGGCGGACGCGCTTCTATCGGGTGCGAACCTCCTGCGCAGTCTTGGATGGCAGAAAGGCCAGCCCTGGATGCAGGAGGTCGAGCTGCCCTCTGACTTCGACTGGGTTTCGACGGGACTGGAGACCTGGAAGCGGGCCTCGGACTGGCAGAGCGCCGGCCTTCGGCCGCGCTCGGGTTCGCTCGCCGCACCCGATCTTCAGTCGGCGGTTCTGCTGCCGCAGGGCCGGAATGGTCCGGCATTCCTCGTTTATCCGAATTTCAACGTGTTCTTCGAGTGGAACCAGAGCTTTATCTACGTCACTACGGCGGCGTATTTCGCGACGAGGCTCGAAGGCGCGCCGGTCTACCGCGCGGGCAATCCGTCAGCGGGGCTCGGCGAAGCGCAGATGAAGGCGCTACAGGCAAAGCTGAAAGAGCGCGGGCATGACGTGGGCGGGATCGACGGCATTCTCGGGGCGAAGACACGTATCGCCGTTCAGGCCGAGCAGAAACGCCTCGGCCTGCCTGCAGATGCTTGGCCAACGACGAGCTTGCTGAACGCGCTTTAGTCTACCAGCAGAGGTTCAGGAAATTCGCCGAGCACTGGAAGCTGACAGTGTCGGTTCCAGCGGCAAAGCCGCCAACCGAGGCAAGCGCAACCAACAAAAGAAAGGCAACCATAAAGTCGCTCATCGTGCCCCCGAAACTCACAATACAAACAACGGCGGAACCACCACCAAACGTGGCAAAAGTATGTCATGCAACAGGCGATAACAAGGTGCGGGCCCGCAATTCAGGGTAAACAAACGGGTTCCAGATAGGAAACGGCTCCCGTCTGAATCGAATTAATTCAATAAGATATCAAGATACAGGCAGACCTGAAGCGCCTTGCTCGCGTTCTATCCAGCACGTCGGGTTCGGCGTATCGCGTGGTCCACGACTGGCCAGGGCAGGACCGCAGTTATGCCCTGGCAATGGGTCGTTCCGCCGGACTTTCGTTGGCGGCGCCGGTGTCAATCGCCGGGGACGACCTTATCCTTGCTGTTGCCGAGACCTTCGAGATCCTTCGCGTCCTGCGACGCTCCCTTCTCGGACTCGGCTGCGCGGGCGCCAGCCTTGGCGGTGACGTGATCCGCGAATTCCGGAGGGTTCGCCGTGGGAGGCAAGTGCCCCTTCGCCATCGCGCCCGAGGCGCAAACGACGGCCGCTGCGGCAACGCAGAAAATCTTCATCATGGTCATTGGTCTCTCCCTTTTTGCTCCGGACACGTTTTGCACCCGGCTGTTACGAGCCACGTTTGCGGCTCGGGGAAAGTTTCAAAAAATGACCAGACTACGAGAAAACCTTCGTCAGCGCCTTGTCCACGGCCGTCGTGATCTCGTCGATGTCATCCGCCGTCGATATCAGGGCCGGGCTGAAGCACAGCGTGTTGTTCAGCCCCGGAAGTGACCGGTTCGTTGCGCCGATCACGACGCCCTGCGCCATGCAGTCACCGACCACCGCCTGAACCTTCTTCTCGTCGACCGGCTCTTTTGTCGCCCGGTCGGCCACCAGTTCGGCGCCGCAGAACAGACCCATGCCACGCACGTCGCCTATGACGCGGTGCTTTTCCATCAGCGCGTTCAGGTTTTCGACCATGCGCGCGCCCATCGCGGTCGTGTTGGCGAGAAGGTCTTCTTCCTCGATGATCGCAAGGTTCTCCAGCGCCGCCGCCGGGCCGGCCGTGCAGCCGCCGAAGGTCGAGATGTCGCGGAAATAGTTCATCGGATCGCTGGCATCGTCCTTGAACATCTCGAAGACCTCTTCGGTCGTGACCATGCAGGCGATCGCGGCATAGCCGCTGGCGACGCCCTTCGCCATCGTCACGAAATCGGGCTTGATTCCGAAATGCTGGTATCCGAACCACGTTCCGGTCCGGCCTACGCCGCACACGACCTCGTCGATATGCAACAGGATGTCGTACTTGGCGCAGATCTCCTGCACCCGCTCCCAGTAGCCCGCGGGAGGCACGATAACGCCGCCGCCTGCGGTAACCGGCTCGAGGCAGAGACCGCCGACCGTGTCGGGACCTTCGCGGAGGATGACTTCCTCGATCTGGTTCGCGGCCCATTCGCCGTAGTTCCCGGTCTCGACCTGCGCGCGGTATTCCAGGCAATGCGGCACCTCGACGAAGCCCGGCGTGTAGGGCCCGTACTGCGCGTTGCGCTCGGGCTGGCCGCCCGCGGAAAGACAGGTGATCGTGGTGCCGTGGTAGTCGCGCTCGCGGAACAGGATCTTGTGCTTCTTGCCGCCGTATTTCTTGTGCGCGATCTGGCGGACCATCTTGAAGGCCTTCTCGTTCGCCTCGGACCCGCTGTTGCAGTAGTAGACGCGGCTCATTCCAGGCATCCGCTCGGTCAACTTCTCGGCGAAACGCGCGCCGGGGATCGAGCCCGCCGAGCCTGCGAAATAGGGCATCTGCAGCAGTTGGTCGCGCACCGCGTTTGCAATCCGCTCGCGGCCATAGCCCACGTTCACCGTCCAGACGCCGCCCGAGACGGCGTCGAGATGCTCCTTGCCGGTGGCGTCCCAGACCCGCATTCCCTTGCCCTCGACCATCACGCGCGGGTCGATGGATTCAAAGGGTTTGTGCTGGATCAGGTGGTGCCAGACATTCCTGCGGTCGGCTTCGATCACGTCGGTGATGTCGTTCGGTACAGTGGTCATGACTCGAATCCTCGGCTGGAGTGTGGATGCTTCACAAGTCAATAAATGAGACTCGGAGGGTAGGGCCAGTGGACACCCTGCCATAGGGCCAGTCAAGGCCGGCAGGACGGCGGCCACCTTATCCGCGGATAAGGTGGCCCGGAAGGTGCCCCGGGGGGACAGTTGCGGGATTGGCGGAGAGAGCTGTCGCCCTCACGCGGCCGCAGCAGTCCGCGAGGGCGCATCCTCGTCCTGCATTCCGGCGAGCATATAGACCCCGACCAGCGTGTTCAGGGCGGAAAATGCGAGGTGCGCCCGGATATCCAGCGCCTCGACCAGGAACGGGCCGGCCGTTCCGGAGGTCAGGTAGGAATAGTCGTGGACCATGTGCAGGAAAACCAGCGGCCAGAGATTGCCGGTTCGCAGGAAGACGGCGCCATAAAGCACGGCGAAACCGAAGGTGGCAGAAAACTTGTCAACCCACTCCAGCGGGCCGAAGTCCTCGAAGAAGGCGTTCGTGATGTGGCCTGCGCTGAAAATCGCGGCCGCGATCAGCACCGCGCCCCATTTGCCGTAGCGCATGAGGGCAGGAATGGCGATGCCGCGTGCGAAGCCTTCTTCGCTGACGCCCGTCGCGACGAGCGCTGCGGTGTAGAAGATGATCCAGCCCCACGAGATCTCGACCGTTCCATAAAGGAAGACCGGTACGAACGCCACGAACGTAGGGTACAACAGCAGGTGGACGTTCCGGACCGATCCGGTCAAACCGGCCCGCTCGCGCCAGCCCAGGTGCCAGATGACCCAGAGAATGAATGCCGATTGCACGGTCGGTATGAGCAGTCTGAGCGCGACGATATCCACACCCGTCAGCTTGAAGATCGCCACGAATGGAAACGCGATCATCGGCTGTACGATTGCCAGGGCGACCACGAACAGGACGGGCCGGTTCTCTGCCCATGTCTTCACCGTCGACATTGCTTTCCCCATGCACTCGCCTATATTAAAACGATACGTATAGTATCACAATGTGTCAACTTTGTGCGGGGCTCGAACAACAGGCGGAATCGTGCAGAAAAATCCTCAGCCGGGGCGTCCGCGTAGCGAGAAGGCGCGTACCGCGATACTCGACGCAGTGCGGGAAACCTTGCTTGCGTCCGGATATTCCGGATTGACGATGGAGGCCGTTGCCAGCCGCGCCGGGGTCAGCAAGGCAACGATCTATCGCTGGTGGCCGACGCGTGGCGCGCTCGCCCTGGAGGCGGCCGGCGGGCAAATCGCAATCGGAACAGTGCCCGCGACCGATGACCCTCTCGCGGATGTCGAGAGCGCCATTGACCAACTGATTGAAACCTTCTCGCGCCCGCTTGCCTCGGTCGTGATCTTCGCTGCCATCGCGACCGGTGCCGACGACCCCGAAATGGCGGCGCGTTTCCGGGCGGAATATGTCTATCCCTGGCGCGTCACCGCGGCCGAGGCGATCCGGCGCGCGACAGGCGGTGAAGATGATGAGGCCGTACAATTCCTCCTCGATGTCATCGTCGGGACCGTGTTCCAGCGGACGCTGGTTCTGAAGGAGCCGAACACCGCGGACCTGAAATGGCGGCTCATGGCGTTGATCTTCCGCTGACCGGCCTCAGCCTTCGCCCGCGATAACCGCCCTGATGATCGCCTTGGCGCTGTCGCTGTTCCACTCGGCGTCGCCACGCATCCGGGCGATCTCGCGCCCCTCCGGGTCGATGAGGACCGTGATCGGCAGACCGAGAACGGCCATGTCGCGTGCAAGCGCCTGTTTCGGGTCGAGATAGAGCGGAAGGTTGTCAACGCCCACCTCGCCAAGAAAACGCTTCAGACCAGCCAGATCGTTGCGGCCGGTCGCGATCGTCACGACCTCGAACGCCTCGCCGCCAAATTCGGACTGTAGTTCGGAAAGCATTGGCATTTCCTTACGGCAAGGTGCGCACCAGGTCGCCCAGAAGTTCACGAGCACGTGCTTGCCCCGGAAATCCGAGAGCCGGTGCTCGCCGCCATCGGCATGGGTGAACGTCACTTCGGAGACCGGGGCGGGATCGGAGAAGAGAAGTTTCTTCATCGACCCTTCGCGCAGCGCCTCGAGCGCGGCGGTGTCCGCGATGGCGGCGTTTGCAGCAAGGCTCAGCCCGATGTAAAGGACGGCAAGAAACTGACGCATGGGACACTCCTTCATGACCGACGACGCGAATTCGATGTGGGGCGGGCGGTTTGCCGCCGGGCCGGATGCCATCATGGAGGCGATCAATGCCTCGATCGGCTTCGACCAGCGACTTGCGCGCCAGGACATCGAAGGGTCGCGTGCTCATGCCGCCATGCTGGCAGCCACGGGCATTCTTACGGTTAACGATGCGGACGCGATCCGGGAAGGGCTGCTCACGGTCTTGTCAGAGATTGAAACCGGTTCTTTCCAGTTCTCGACTGCGCTGGAAGATATTCACATGAACGTCGAGGCACGGCTGAAAGAGCTGATCGGCGAGCCTGCCGGACGGTTGCACACGGCACGCAGCAGGAACGACCAGGTGGCGACCGATTTCCGGCTGTGGGTGCGGGGTCAGTGCGACGCGGCGGTGAGCGGTATCGAGGCCTTGCAGAGGGCGCTTCTCGTGCAGGCCGAGGCGGGGGCCGACTGGGTGATGCCGGGGTTCACGCACTTGCAGACCGCGCAGCCCGTGACCTGGGGTCATCACATGATGGCTTATGTCGAGATGCTGGGGCGCGATGCCTCGCGGTTTGCGGATGCGCGCGCGCGGATGAACGAAAGCCCCTTGGGTGCGGCGGCGTTGGCGGGGACGTCGTTCCCCATCGACCGGGAGGCGACGGCAAAGGCGCTGGGGTTCGACCGGCCGGCAGCCAATTCGCTGGATGCCGTCAGCGACCGGGATTTCGCGCTGGAGTTCCTGTCGGCTGCCTCGATCTGTGCGATGCACCTGTCTCGGTTTGCCGAGGAGCTGGTGATCTGGTCCAGCGCGCAGTTCCGTTTCGTGGCGATGTCGGACCGGTTCTCGACCGG
Organism: Silicimonas sp.; assembly: GCA_022340315.1. Classification (GTDB taxonomy): domain Bacteria; phylum Pseudomonadota; class Alphaproteobacteria; order Rhodobacterales; family Rhodobacteraceae; genus JAJDOD01. The sequence goes on from JAJDOD010000173.1 coordinate 18,239, forward strand.
ATCGAGCATCATGCCTCAGAAGAAGAACCCGGACGCGGCGGAGCTTGTGCGGGCCAAGATCGGGCGGATTCTCGGTGCCACGGTGGGGCTTTTCACGGTGATGAAGGGACTGCCGCTGACCTATTCCAAGGATATGCAGGAGGACAAGGAGCAGGTTTTCGATGCCGCCGACAGCCTGATGCTGGCGCTGGCAGCGATGGAGGGGATGGTGCGGGACATGGCCGCGCAACCCGAGGCCTTGCGGGCTGCGGCCTCGTCGGGTTTCTCGACTGCGACGGACCTGGCTGACTGGCTGGTGCGCGAGGCGGGCTTGCCGTTTCGCGAGGCGCATCACGTGACCGGGCGGCTGGTCGCGATGGCCGAGGAGGCCGGAGTCGATCTGCCGGATTTGACCCTGGATCAGATGAAATCCGCCCATGCGGCGATCACCGACGATGTGTTCACGGTTCTGGGAGTGGACAACTCGGTGGCAAGCCGCACATCTTATGGCGGGACGGCGCCCGACCAGGTGCGGGTGCAGATTGCCCGTTGGAAGGAGGCTCTTCAATGAAGCGGCTGATTGTTCTGGCCCTTTTGGTTCTGCCGGGCTGCGAGGACCCGACGCTGGGGATCGGGGCGTCGATCTCGTCGGGCGGTGTCAGTGTGTCGCCGGTTGTCTCGGGGCGCGTCGGCGATGTCGGCGTGGCGGTGAGCCCATGACCCGGCTGGCTTTGATCGCAGCGCTTCTGACGCTGGCCGGCTGCGGGATCGACGGGCCGCCGGAGCAGCCCGAGGGTGGTATCAGCGTCAGCGGCGAGGCGCGGATCGGCGTCGTCGGAAGCCTCTGAATGTCGCCCTTGCGGATGATCTATCTGGCGCTGGCCGTCTGGGGTGCCATTCATCCGATGTGGTGGTTTCTCAAGTACATGCGAGAGACCGGCACCGGGCTGACCGGGCTGATCGACGCCTGGTACGTCAATGCCTCGACCACGGGTCTGACATGGGATTTGACGATTGCCGCGATTGCGCTGACGATCTGGATCGTCGCGGAGACATGGGTTCGCAAGAACTGGTCGGCGCTGATCGCCATTCCGGCGACCTTCTGCATCGGGGTGAGCTGCGGGCTGCCGCTCTATCTGTTCCTGAGAACGCGGAACGTGGGTTAACGCGGCGAGCGGGGCCAGCCCTGGGGGCGGGCAACTTTCGCGGGTTAATGCAGGAAAACAAGGCGAATGGCGTCAAATCGCAACGTCGGTATCACGTCGGTATTACGTCGGTATTGCGTCGGTGGATCCGCCAGTATCGACAGCCGGACGCCGACCAACGGCAGGTGGCGTTAAGGTTGGTTGCGAAAGGGTGAAGTTTCGGGACGCAAACACAGCGTCGGAGTTTGCTTGCCCCGTCAGGCGCATCTGCTATGAGCCGTTTTCGAGATGGACCATTTTCTCTACAGAAATGGCGCGCTTCATGCCGAAGATGTGCCCGTAGCCGAGATCGCGGCGGCGGTCGGGACGCCGTTCTATGTCTATTCGACGGCCACGCTGACCCGGCATTACCGACTGTTCGACGAGGCGCTTTCGCCGCTCGATCATCTTGTCTGCTATGCGATGAAGGCCAATTCCAACCAGGCGGTTCTGCGGCTGATGGCCTCGCTCGGGGCGGGGGTCGACGTGGTTTCGGGCGGGGAATACGCCCGCGCGATCGCCGCAGGCTTCCCCGGCAAGCGGATCGTCTTCTCGGGCGTCGGCAAGACGGTCGCGGAGATGGAAGCGGCGATCGCGGGGGGCATCCGGCAATTCAACCTGGAGAGCGAGCCGGAGATGCGGCGGCTGTCCGAAGTGGCGACCCGCATGGGGCGGACCGTTCCGGTGACGGTACGGGTCAATCCGGACGTGGATGCCCGGACGCATGAGAAGATCGCCACCGGGAAGGCCGAGAACAAGTTCGGGATTCCGATTGCGAAGGCGCGTGAGGTCTATGCCGAGATCGCGCGGCTGCCGGGTTTGGAGCCGGTTGGGATCGACGTGCATATCGGCTCGCAACTGACCGACCTGGCGCCCTATGAGCAGGCGTTCACCAAGGTCGCGGAATTGACCCATGCGCTGCGTGCGGACGGGCATGACATCCGCCGGCTGGACCTGGGCGGCGGTCTGGGCATTCCTTACGAGCGGTCGAATGCAGCACCTCCCCTGCCGGTCGAGTTCGGCGACCTGGTCAAGCGAACGGTGGGTGACCTGGGGTGCGAGATCGAGATCGAGCCGGGACGGCTGATCGCGGGCAACGCGGGCATTCTGGTGTCGGAAGTGATCTATGTGAAGGAAGGCGACGGCCGGAATTTCCTGATCATCGACGCGGCGATGAATGACCTGATCCGGCCCGCGATGTATGGCGCGTATCACGACATCGTGCCGGTCGTGGAGCCGGAGGCGGGCGCGGAAATGCATCCGATCGACGTGGTGGGGCCGGTCTGCGAGAGCGGCGACACCTTTACCAAGCAGCGGATGCTTCCCGAATTGCACCCCGGTGCGCTGATCGCCTTCCGCTCGGCCGGGGCCTATGGTGCTGTCATGGCGTCGGAATACAACACGCGACCGCTTGTGCCGGAGGTTTTGGTGCATGAGCATCAATTCGCTGTCATCCGGGCACGTCCGAGCTTTGACGAGATAATAAATCGCGATACCATCCCGGAATGGCTCAAGGGGTAGCCATTCGTTGCCCCGGCCTTATCTAAAGGGCGTATGACCCAGACACGCGATCTTCCGACGAGCGCGGCAAAGCGGCTGAAATGGCCGCTGCGTCTGACTTTTGCCGGTTTGCTGGCGGAACGCGTGGTGCGTGCCTTCTGGCCGTTCTGGACGCTCTTGCTGCTGGTTCTGGCCCCGCTGATGCTGGGGCTGCACGAAGCCTTGCCGCTGGAAGCCGTCTGGGGCCTGGGTGTTCTGAGCATTCTCGGGCTTGCCGTAACGCTGGGTGTCGGGGCAAAGCGCTTTGTTCTGCCTCGGATGACCGAAGCGGTGGCGCGGATCGACGTGCAGATGCCGGAGCGGCCACTGACGGCGCTGGCCGACCGGCAGGCAATCGGTCATGGCGACAGCGCTTCGGAAGCGGTCTGGAAAGCGCATGTGGCGCGCATGGCCGAGCGGCTTGCGGCAGTGAAGCCCGCCGAGCCGGACCTGAAGCTTTCGACGCGAGATCGTTATGGGCTGCGCTATATCGCGCTGGTGGCCTTTGTCGTGGCACTGATGTTCGGCTCGCTCTTGCGTGTCGCGACGGTCACCGAGATCGGCAGCGGTGGTCCTGCTCTGGCCTCGGGTCCGGCGTGGGAGGGCTGGGTCGAACCTCCGCTTTATACCGGCAAGCCGAGCCTCTATCTGAACGATATCGACCGCGCGGGCATTTCGGTTCCGGCGGGATCGCGCGTAACCGTGCGCTTCTATGGCGGCGTGGGCGAACTGGCCCTGCATGAGACCGTGTCGGGCCGCACGACCGATGTGCCGCCCGCAACCGACCCGTCACACGATTTCGCGGTTGTCTCCTCGGGCGAGTTGCGGATCGAGGGGCCGGGCGGCCGTGCCTGGAATATCGCGGTCGAGGCCGATGCGCCGCCGGTGATCGAGTTCGATGGCCCCATCGAGCAGGGCGAGGGCGGGCGCATGGAGGCGCCGTTTGTCGCGAGCGACGATTATGGCGTTGTGGGCGGACGGATCGAGATCACGCTGGACCTGAACGAGGTCGAGCGGCGCTACGGGCTGGCGGCCGAACCCGAACCGCGCGAGACCATCGTGCTGGACCTGCCGATGACGATTTCGGGAGACCGCACCGATTTCACCGAGACGGTGATCGAGGATTTCTCGAAGCATCCCTGGGCAAACCTGCCGGTCGAGGCGGAATTGTTCGCGGTTGATGCGACCGGGCAGCAGGGGGTATCGGCGCCGCAATTCGCGACGCTGCCGGGGCGGCGGTTCTTTGATCCGCTGGCCAAGGCGATCGTCGAGCAGCGGCGTGATCTGCTCTGGAATCGGAGCAATGCCAGGCGGGTGTCGCAGGTCTTGCGGGCGGTGTCGTTCACGCCGGAGGATATTTTCCGGTCGGAGACCAACTATCTGAAGCTGCGCTTCATGGTGCGCAGGCTGGAGACGCGGGTATCGCTCGAGCGGCTCGATGACGAGATCATCGACGAGGTGGCCGAGGCCTTGTGGAACCTGGCGATCGAGATCGAGGAGGGTGATCTGTCGGACGCGCTGGAGCGTTTGCGCCGCGCGCAGGACCGGCTGGCCGAGGCTATCGAGAACGGCGCGACGGACCAGGAGATCGCCGAGCTGATGCAGGAATTGCGCGAGGCGATGCAGGACTACATGCGCCAGCTTGCCGAGCAGAGCGATCCCTCGCAGCAGCAGCAGGCGCAGGGCGACATGCAGGAGATGTCGAGCCAGGATCTGCAGGATATGCTCGACCGGTTGCAGGAACTGATGGAGCAGGGGCGCATGGCGGAGGCGCAGCAGTTGCTGGACCAGTTGCGCCAGATGATGGAGAACATGCAGGTCACCCAGGGCCAGGGGCAGCCGAGCCCTGGCCAGCAGGCGATGGAGGGTCTGGCCGAGACGTTGCGGCAGCAGCAGGGTCTGTCGGACGAGGCGTTTCGCGATCTTCAGGAACAGTTCAACCCCGATGCCCAGCAGGGCCAGGGGCAGCAGAACCAGGGCCGCGACGGCGACCAGGGGCGCGGTCAGGAGCACGGTCAGGGCCAGCAGGGGCAACAGGGCCAGCAGGGTCAGCAAGGTGGCGGGCAGCAGTTCGGCCAGCAGCAGGATGGCCAGCCGGGCGGGCAGGGCAGTCTTGCGGACCGGCAGCAGGCGCTGCGCAACGAGCTGAACCGGCAGAGGCAGAACCTGCCGGGTGCGGGCACGCCGGAGGGCGATGCGGCGCGCGATTCGCTCGGGCGCGCGGGTGAGGCGATGGACGATGCCGAGGAGTCGCTGCGCCAGGAGGATTTTGCAGGCGCGCTCGACAACCAGGCCGATGCCATCGAGGCGCTGCGCGAGGGGATGCGCGAGTTGGCCGAGCAAATGGCGCAACAACAGCAACAGCAGCAGGGTGGCCAACAGGGCGAACAGCTTGGACAAGGCAACCCGAACGGCACCCGCGACCCGCTGGGCCGCGATGTGGGCGAGAACGGGCGTATCGGCACCGACGAGCAGCTTTTGCAGGGCGATGACGTCTATCGTCGTGCGCGCGAGCTTCTCGACGAGATCCGTCGCCGCTCGGGCGAGCAGGAGCGACCGACGCTGGAGCTGGAGTACCTCAAGCGACTGCTGGACCGGTTCTGAGTTGGCGGATCAGTTCCCGATCAGGCCGTCGATCCAGTCACGAACATCGTTGGCCGTATCGACAAATGCGATCATGGACGGCTCGGCCTCGGGCAGCGCCCTGGCGATGGCAGGTGCCTGGGCGTAGGCGAAGACCAGCGCAAACGCGGCGAAGAGCATCATCAGGAACCCGGCGCGGAAGCCGGAGCGCCGTCGCGCCTCGGAAAATGCGTTCTTCCTTTGCGACGGCTTCAGCGTCGAGTTGATCTCTTCTATGTCCGGCAGCAGGTCGCGGCGGGGTTCTTCATAGGCAAAGTCGGATTCCGCATCGCGCTGGGGCCTGCTTTCGACCGCCGCTTTCTCATCTGGTTCCGCGTCTTCCGGCACATCTTCGCCCAAATGGGCCATCCGCGCTCTCAGGGCCCGCGACGGCGTCCGGCGTTCCCGGATGTCATGTAGGCCGAGGTCGGTCTGTGTCTCGATGCTTTCCGAAGGTGGCGCGCGGCGCTGGGACATCTCGCGCTCGGCTTCCTCGCGCAGAATGTCGAGCGCTGCGGCATCGGCTGGCCTGCGAGGGGTCCGGGCCGCGAGCACGTCTTCCGGTTCGTCCTCTTCGGTCTCCTCCGGTTCAACTTCAGTTTCTCCCGGCTCGTCTTCGATGTCGTCCGGCTGGTCTCCCTCGGTCTCCTCGGACAGGTCTTGTTCCGTTTCGCCTGCATCGCCGCTTTCTTCGTTCGGAGCGGTTACCGCGCGGATCGCCTGGCTCGTGCGGTCCTCCTCCTCGCGTTCCTCAGGTGCGGCGTCGTCGTCGTCGTTCTCAGCCGGGCTCGCGCCCGAGGTGTCGTCGTCGTCCAGGAAGTCGGCGCGGCTCAGGTATGACGGGTGGGATTCCCGCCGGGACGATGCCGGCGCGTCTTCTTCCTCGTCGGCGTCATCATCGAAAAAGAAGTCATCGTCCGAGTCCGTCTCGCCCCGATCATCGCCATCTGCCGCAAGCTCGATTTCCCTCGCGGGCGCGTCGTCGTCGTCGTCCTCGGTAGCGGTGTCGTCTTCGGGTGTGTCGTCAGGAGCGGCGTCCCCTGCGTCGTCCGCCCCGGCAATGAACCCGTCCGCGTCGTCTTCCTCGGAGACCGCGTCGGTGAACTCGACCTCTGCCGCGATGGCCGCGACCTCGGAGGCGGTGGGGGCGGGAAGCTCGTACCACGTGTGCCCGCAATTCGAGCATTGCACGTCGCGCCCGTCTTCCGGGATCATCGACGCGTCGATTTCATATTGCGCGCTACAATTCGGACAAATCAGCCGCATCGCATATATCCTTGCCTGTCGAACCCTGGCCTTTTCGGCTTCCGGTGCCCGCCCGTCCCTTCCTTAGCACCTTGTCGGCCTGCCGAAAAGCCGCGCCGTTGATCCTTGCCCGCAACTCGGGCAAAAGCGTGCAAAAGCGCGCGGAGAGGCGATGTGATCGAGCTGGAGAATGTCGCGATGGAGTTTGGCGGGCGCGCGCTCTTCGAGGACGTGTCCTTGTCGCTGGCCGACGGCAGTTTTCACTTCCTGACGGGCCCCTCGGGGGCGGGCAAGACCACGCTTCTGAAGCTGTGTTCGCTTGAGTTGCGTGCGTCCACGGGCCGGGTCAAGCTGTTGTCTCAGGACGTGACGGAGATGGATCGCGACCGGATCGCGGGGCTGCGCCGGCGCATCGGTATCGTGCACCAGGACAGCCGGTTCGTGGATCACCTGTCGGTCGGTGAGAATATCATGCTGCCGCTGTCGGTGGCCGGGAGGTCGACCAAGGCGGCGGGCGACCTTGACGAGTTGCTTGGCTGGGTCGGGTTGAAGGGTGTCGAGGATCGGCGTCCGCCTGAGTTGTCGGGCGGTGAACGGCAGCGGGTGGCGCTGGCGCGGGCGATCATCCTGTCACCAGAGATCGTTCTGGCAGACGAACCGACGGGCAATGTCGACTGGGAGATGTCGCTGAAGCTTCTGGACCTGCTGATCGAGTTGAACCGGCTGGGCAAGACGATCCTTTGCGCCACGCATGACATGAACCTGATCCGCCACGCCAAGTCGCGCGCATCTACACGGGTGCTGCGTATCCGGGACAGCGCAGTGAGCCTGGCGGGAGCGGGGCTATGAGCAGGCTGCGCGAATTCCTGCGGGGCGATGCGACCGCGACGCGGATCGTGCCGCCTTCGGGCTTTACCGCTTCGCTGACGATCGCGAGCGCCGCGGCGATGGCGTTTCTCGCGGTGTTTGCGATCGCGCTGCAACTGGCGACCGGCGAGTTGGCGTCGCGCTGGGAATCGGAACTGAGCGGGACCGCGACGGTGCGCATCCCGGCCGTGGGCGACGGTGACGAGGCGCGGGCAGAGGCCGTGATGACGGCACTTGGCCAGACGCCGGGCGTCGTCTCGGCGCGGCGGATCGGGGCCGAGGAGCAGACCGTGTTGCTGGCGCCGTGGTTTGGAGAGGGGGTGCCGCTGGAGAAGCTGAAGCTGCCGATCCTGATCGACGTGACCGAGACGGCGGAGGGGCCGGAGCTGACCGGTCTCACGCAGAGGCTTGCGGCTGAGGCGCCGGGTGCCGTTTACGACAACCACAGCCGTTGGCGCGTGCCGCTGGCCGAGGCGGCCTCGCGATTGCGCCAGATCGGGGGTATCGCGCTGTTCCTGATCGCGGCGGTGACGGTGGTGACGATCACGCTTGCCGCTACGGCGGCGCTGTCGGCCAACGGGCAGGTCATCGACGTGTTGCGAATCGTCGGCGCTCGGGACGGCTGGATCGCGGCGGCGTTCACGCGGCGGTTCACCTTGCGGGCCTTCTGGGGTGCGCTTGGCGGCACGGCGGCGGCGATGATCGGGGTCGCGCTGATCCCCGGCGGTGTGGAAACCGGCGTGCTTAGCGGGCTGGGCTTCGACGGGTTGGAATGGTTTCTGCCCTTGCTGGTGCCGTTCGTCGCGGCGGGCCTTGCATTTGTCGCCACATGGGTTGCGGCGGCGCGCAGATTGCGGGAGGACGGGTGATGCAGTTCGTTCGGTCGTTGATCTTCAATGTTTCGATCTACGTGGCCATGCTCGTGATCGCCCTGGCCTATTTCATTCCTGCGCTTGTCAGCCGGGACTGGGCGCATCGCGCCTGCCACGCGTGGTGCGGTTATGTGCGCTGGGCCCTGCGGGTCATCGTTGGGCTTGAGACGGAAGTGCGGGGTGTGCCGCCGACGGGCGAGGTCGTGATCGCGGCCAAGCACCAGTCGTTCCTCGACATCGTCGTGATCTACAGCAGCGTGCCGCGTGGGAAGTTCATCATGAAGCGCGAGCTGATGTATGCGCCGATGCTGGGCCAATATGCGCTTCGGATCGGATGTGTTCCAGTCAACCGCGGCAAGCGGGGTGCGGCGATCGAGCAGATGAAGCGCGATGTCGAGAAGGGCCGCGTGGAGCCGGGGCAGCTGATCATCTATCCGCAGGGCACCCGCGTCGCGCCGGGGGACAAGAGGCCTTACAAGGTGGGCACCGGCATTCTGTACGAGCAACTCGGTCAGGATTGCGTGCCGGTTGCTACCAACGTCGGCCATTTCTGGCCGAAGCGGGGCGTGCTGAGAAAGCCGGGAGTGGCGGTTGTCGAGTTTCTCGAACCGATCCCGGCCGGTTTGCCGGTCAAGGACTTCATGGGTACGCTCGAGGAACGGGTTGAAACGCGGTCGGACGAGTTACTCGCCGAAGCGAAGGGGGCGCGCGCATGAGCGACGAAAAAGGAGCGAATGCGGAACAGGCCGAGTTCTGGTCGGGGCCGGCGGGCGCGAAGTGGATCGCGGGCGAGGCGTTGCAGGATCACACACTGAGCGAGGTCGCGGCAGAGTTGCTTGCCCTCGCGGCGCCGCAACCGGGCGAGCGGGTTCTGGACATCGGCTGCGGTACCGGGGCGGTCACGATCCGCGCCGCCGAGGCTGTCGGCGACGGAGGCCGGGTTCTGGCAACGGATATCGCGCCGCCATTCCTGGCCCGTGTGGCGACACGGGCGGCGCATCTGCCGCAGGTGGGGACGTTCCTGGGCGATGCGCAAGTGGCGGACTGGCCGGAGGACGGGTTCGATCTGTCGGTGTCGCGCTTCGGCGTGATGTTCTTCTCCGATCCGGCGGCGGCCTTTCGCAACATCGGCCGGGCGCTGAGGCCGGGCGGGCGGGTTGTCTTCGCGGCCTGGAGCAGGACCGAGGACAATCCCTATTGGCAGATCCCGCGGGAAGCGATCGACGCCATGTTCGGCCCGCAGCCGAGGCCCGAGCCGAACGCGCCGGGTCCGATGGGGCTGGCGGACAAGGACTGGGCGCTGGCGCAGATGCGCGCGGGCGGGCTGACGCAAGTTGCTTGCGAGACGCGCGATATTCCGATCCTGCACGACGGGGGAGCGGCCGGCGCCTCGGCGCTGGCGCTGAAGATCGGGCCGGGCGCGCGGGCGCTGGCGGATGCCGGTGCGGGCGAGGACGAGGTGGAAGCCTTCCGGGCGGAACTTGAGCGCCGGTTGCTGCCATTCGAGACGGGCGGCTCCCTTCGGTTGCCGTCGTCCGTTCATCTTTTCACCGCGCGGCGAGGCTGATTGTTGCGGTTTCTCGTGGCGCGCGCCATATATGCAGCGGCAAACGAGGTGAGCGCCCATGCAGAGCTATCTTGAATTCGAAAAGCCCCTGGCCGAGATCGAAGGCAAGGCCGAGGAGCTTCGCGCGATGGCGCGCTCGAACGAGAAGATGGATGTCGAAAAGGAGGCCGCCGCGCTCGACAAGAAGGCGCGAGACATGCTGGCGGGGCTCTACAAGGATCTCAGCCCCTGGCAGAAGTGCCAGGTTGCGCGGCATCCCAATCGGCCGCACTGTGCCGATTACATCAAGGCGCTGTTCACCGAGTACACGCCGCTGGCGGGCGACCGGAACTTTGCCGACGACCTGTCGGTGATGGGCGGGCTGGCGCGGCTGAACGACCGGCCGGTGATGGTGATCGGGCATGAGAAGGGCAACGACACCAACAGCCGGATCGAGCGCAATTTCGGCATGGCGCGGCCCGAGGGGTACAGGAAGGCGATCCGTCTGATGGATCTCGCTGACCGGTTCAATGTGCCGGTGGTGACATTGATCGACACGCCGGGCGCCTATCCGGGAAAGGGCGCGGAAGAGCGCGGGCAGTCAGAGGCTATCGCGCGGTCGACCGAGAAATGCCTGAAGATCGGCGTGCCGCTGGTGAGTGTCATCATCGGCGAAGGCGGTTCGGGCGGCGCGGTGGCCTTTGCGACCGCGAACCGGGTGGCGATGCTGGAGCACTCGATCTATTCGGTGATCTCGCCCGAGGGGTGTGCGTCGATCCTTTGGAAGGATTCCGAGAAGATGCGCGAGGCGGCCGAGGCGTTGCGGCTGACGGCGCAGGACCTGCACAAGCTTGGGGTCATCGACCGGATCATCGGGGAACCGATGGGCGGTGCGCAGCGCGACACCGTGGCAGCGATGAATGCGGTGGGCAAATGCGTGGACGACATTCTGGGACAGCTTGCCAAGATGTCGCGCGAGGACCTGATCAAGGACCGCCGAAAGAAGTTCCTTGGGATGGGTCAGAAGGGCCTCGCCGCCTGAAGATACTTGGGGGCTTTGCCCCGGCTCCTGGCGGAGCCTCCCCAGGTTACTTTCGCCAGAAAGACGGACATTCATGATCAAGGCTTTTCGTGCCGCACCGGCGTGAGGCCCTTTTGCCTGTCTCTAGTCCTGACGTTTCAGGATCTCCTGCATCTCGGCCGCAAGCTGATCCTGCCAGGGGCCACGGATTTCGCGGATGCGCGCGACATAGGCCGGGTTGTCGGCGGGCGGGATCGACGGGTCGTAGGCATCCGCCACTTCGAGCATCGCGCGGCGGTCCATCTGGTTGAAGGCTTCGACCAGCATTTCGGCCTTCTCGCGCGAGATGCCGGTCGCTTCGAGCACAGAACGGCCGATCCGCAGCGAGCTGTCATAGGTTTCGCGGATGATGTCGCGGCAGCCCACGTCCCAAAGCTCGTAGACGTGGTGCCGGTTCCGCGCCGTGGCAATGACATGCAGCTTGGGATAATGCGTGATTGCATAGTCGGCCAGACGGGTGATCTGGTCCGGGTTGTCGATGCAGATGACCAGCACCTTGGCCCTTTCGATCCCGGCGGCTGTCAACAGATCGGGCCGTGTGGCATCTCCGTAGTAGACGCGTGCGCCAAACTTGCGGAGGCTGTCGATCTGGGTCGAGTCGAAGTCGATGACGGTGGTCTTGAAGCCGGCGGCGAGCAGGATGCGGTCGACCACGGTGCCGATCCGGCCATAGCCCGCGATGATCACCTCGCCCGGTTCCTCGATGGTGTCTTCCTCGCGGGTGTCTTCGGTCTCGAACTTGGCCGCGATCACCCGGTCGAAGAAGATGAACATCAGTGGCGTGAGCAGCATGGACAGCGCGATGACCAGCAGAAGCTGGTCCGCGATGAAGCCCGGCAGCACGTTGTTGGCAACGGTGAAGGACAGAAGCACGAAGCCGAACTCGCCCGCCTGTGCGAGGCCCAGCGCAAGGAGCCATCGGTCGGTGCCGCGAAGCCCGAACAGGGTTCCGAGCACGAAAAGCGTCGCGAACTTGATCGCGATCAGCCCGAGCGTCAGTCCGATGGTGATGAAAAGGCTGTCCCATAGGAGCGCGAAGTTGATGCCCGCGCCCACGGTCATGAAGAAGACGCCGAGCAGCAGGCCGCGGAACGGGTCGATATCGCTTTCCAGTTCGTGGCGGTATTCGCTGTTGGCCAGCACCACGCCGGCGATGAAGGTGCCAAGCGCCGGTGACAGGCCGACAAGCGACATCAGCAGCGCAATGCCGACGACCATCGAGAGCGCCGTGGCAACGAAAAGCTCGCGCAATCCCGCCGTGGCGATGAAGCGGAACATGGGCCGGGTCAGGAAGCTGCCGCCAAGGATCACGGCGGCGATCGCGCCGAGCGTGACGAGGGCCGTTTGCCATCCGTTCAGCCCGTCGACGAGGCTGAGCGACGCGCCGTGGCCGTCATCGGCGTGGTCGTCGCCGGCGTGGCTGTCGGCGCCGTGAGTGCCTTCGTCGATGGCGACGACGCTTTCCTGGGTCGCGATGGGCTCGGCGAAATCCACCATCTCGGGGACGGCCAGCAGCGGGATCAGCGCGAGGATGGGGATCACCGCGATGTCCTGGGTCAGCAAGACCGAGAAACCGGATTCGCCGCCTCGGCTTTTGATCAGGCCCTTCTCGTTCAGGGTCTGAAGCACGATTGCGGTTGACGAGAGCGCCAATACCAGTCCGATTGCGAGACCGATGTTCCAGGACTGGCCCAGCAGGATCGCGGCACCCATCACCGCGGCCGTTGTCAGTACCACCTGGCCCCCGCCGAGGCCGAGAAGCTGCGTGCGCATGCTCCACAGGTGTTTCGGTTCAAGTTCCAACCCGACGAGGAACAGCATCATGACGACACCGAATTCGGCGAAGTGCTGGATCGAGACGACATCGACGCCGAGGAGTGCCAGGATCGGGCTGATCAGGATGCCCGCGATCAGGTAGCCGAGCACCGAGCCCAGGCCCAGCCGCGAGGCGATGGGGACCGACAGGATTCCCGCGAACAGGAAGATGAAGGCGAGCATGAGGAAGCTGGTCATGCGCGCACGATAGAGGCTGCCGCGCGCGGGGCAAGCCGGGAAGCGCGCACGCATCGTGTCCGTCCCGATATTTCCCTTGCCAATCCACCGGTGGCTTTTATCGTGTTCTGAACGCCCGGTTCACGGGCGAGAAGAAAATCAGGGAGGAACTCATGACCACAGTCTCTATGACCGTGAACGGCAAGGTTGCCGCCGCTGTCGTCGAAGATCGCACACTTCTGGTCGATTTCATTCGCGAGCATTTGCGGCTCACCGGCACCCATGTGGGCTGCGACACAAGCCAGTGCGGCGCTTGTGTCGTCCATGTGAACGGCAAGGCGGTGAAGTCCTGCACCATGCTTGCCGCTGCGGCCGACGGTGCCGAGGTGACGACCATCGAGGGGGTTGCGAATGGCGATCTTCATCCGATGCAGAAGGCGTTCAACGACAACCACGGGCTTCAGTGCGGGTTCTGCACGCCGGGCATGATCATGACCGGGATCGACATGGTGAACCGCTACAAGGCCGAGGGGAAAACGCTGGACGAAAAGGCGATCCGGCACGAGCTGGAGGGCAATATCTGCCGCTGCACCGGCTACCACAACATCGTCAAGTCGATCAGCCAGGCTGCTGGCGAGATGTAATCCTGCCGCAAGGCATTTCGCCGGGAGTGGTCGCCCGAGTGCAGACCCCCGGCCAGGGAGGAACGAAAGATGAGCGAAGGAATTGGCGCCGCCGTCAAGCGCAAGGAAGACAAGCGGTTCATCACCGGCGCAGGCCGTTATACCGACGATATCCGCCTGGAAAACCAGGCCTATGCGGCCTTTGTCCGGTCGCCGCATGCACATGCCAAGGTGACCGGCATCGACAAGTCCGCCGCAGAAGCGATGGAGGGCGTTCTTGCGGTTCTGGACGGCAAGCAGCTGACCGGAGACGGGATCGGCAATATCATCTGCGGCTGGGCGATCACTTCCAAGGACGGCAGCCCGATGAACATGGGCGCCTGGTCGGCTCTGGCGACGGACAAGGTGCGCTATGTGGGCGACGCGGTGGTGGCAGTCATTGCCGAAACCAAGGCGCAGGCGCTGGCCGCCGCCGAGGCGGTTGACGTGTCCTACGAGGAACTTCCGGTCGCGGCCAATATCGGCGCCGCTTTGGCCGACGGTGCGCCGCAGATCCACGACAATGCGCCCGGCAACGTGATCTACGACTGGGAGATCGGTGAGCTTCAGGCCACCGACGACGCGATTGCGGGCGCGGCGCATGTCACGGAAATGGACATCACAAACAACCGCCTCAGCCCGAACGCGATGGAGCCACGCTCGGCCATCACCAAGTACGATGCGGCCGAGGATCATTACACGCTCTACACTACCAGCCAGAACCCGCATGTGGCGCGGCTGGTGCTGTCGGCGTTCTACCAGGTGGCGCCCGAGCACAAGCTGCGGGTGATCGCGCCTGATGTGGGCGGGGGCTTCGGCTCGAAGATCTACATCTACCCCGAGGAGATCGTCTGTCTCTGGGCGGCGCTGAAAACCAAGCGCTCGATCAAGTGGACGGCGGACCGCACGGAAGCCTTCCTGACGGATGCGCATGGCCGCGATCACGTCACGAATGCGAAGATGGGCTTTGACGCGGATGGCAACATCGTCGGCTTCAAGGTGTCGACCAAGGCCAATTTCGGGGCCTACATGTCGCTCTTCTCGTCGGCGGTTCCCACTTACCTCTACGCCACGCTACTGAGCGGCACCTACAACATCCCGAACATCTATGCCGAGGTTCTGGCGGTCTACTCCAACACCGTGCCGGTCGATGCGTACCGGGGCGCGGGACGTCCGGAGGCGTCATACGTCGTCGAGCGGATGATGGAGACGGCGGCACGCGAGATGGGCAAGGACCCGGCCGAGTTGCGGCGGCAGAACTTCGTGCGTGAGTTCCCGCATCAGACGCCGGTGATCATGAACTACGACTCTGGCGATTTCGAGGGCAACCTGAACCAGGCGATGGAGGCCGCCGACTGGGCGGGCTTCGAGGGCCGCAAGGCGCAGTCGGCCGCCAACGGCAAGCTGCGCGGCATCGGCATGGCCTGCTATATCGAAGCCTGCGGCATCGCGCCTTCGGCGGCGGTCGGCTCGCTGGGTGCCGGCGTCGGGCTTTGGGAAAGTGCCGAGGTGCGGGTGAACCCGGTTGGCACGATCGAGATCCTGACCGGCTCGCATTCCCACGGGCAGGGGCATGAGACGACCTTCGCGCAGGTCGTGGCGGATCGCTTCGGCGTGCCGCTCGATTCGATCCAGATCGTGCATGGCGACACCGACAAGGTGCAGTTCGGCATGGGCACCTATGGCTCGCGGTCCGGCCCGGTGGGCATGAGCGCGATCGTCAAGGCGCTCGACAAGGTGGAAGCGAAGGTCAAGAAGATCGGCGCGCATCTTCTGGAGGAACCGGAAGAGAACATCGTGATCGAGGAAGGCACCGTGAAGGCCACTGGCACCAACAAGGCGCTGGGCTGGCACGAGATCGGGCTTGCGGCCTATACCGCGCACAACCTGCCACCCGACATGGAGCCGGGGCTGAAGGAAGGCGCGTTCTACGACCCGCTCAACTTCACCTTCCCGATGGGCTGCTTCATCTGCGAGGTCGAGGTGGACCCCGAAACCGGCAAGACCGAGATCCTGAAGTTCGTCGCCAGCGACGATTTCGGCGTGATCATCAACCCGATGATCGTGGAGGGCCAGGTGCATGGCGGCATCGCTCAGGGTGTCGGACAGGCGCTGCTGGAAGAGGTGGTCTATGACGCGGATGGCCAGCAGCTATCGGCCAGCTACATGGACTACACCATGCCGCGCGCCGACGACGTGCCGAGCTATGACGTGCTGCACCACAACACCAAGTGCACCACCAACCCGCTTGGCATGAAAGGCTGCGGCGAGGCGGGGGCCATCGGATCGCCGCCGGCTGTGATCAACGCGATCACCAATGCCATCGGCAACAACGACATCAGCATGCCTGCCACACCTGCGAAGGTCTGGGCGGCCATCAACAGCGCCAAGATGGCTGCGGAATAAGGGAGAGAGAGATGCACAACACCAATTATCACAAGGCATCGAGCGCGTCGGAAGCGGCTTCGCTTCTCTCCGGGGCCGACGACGGCGCGCTGCTTGCGGGCGGTCAGACGCTGATCCCGACGATGAAGCAGCGGCTTGCCGCGCCGAGCGACCTGGTCGACATCTCGGGTGCAAGCGACATGCGCGGGATCACGGTCTCGGGCAATTCGGTGACCATCGGGGCGATGACGACCCATGCCGAGGTTGCCGCGAGCAAGGAACTGGCGGCGGTCTGTCCCGGCATCACCAGCCTGGCGGGTGGTATCGGTGACCCGGCGGTGCGCCATCGCGGCACGCTTGGCGGGTCGGTCGCCAACAACGATCCGGCAGCGGATTACCCGGCGGCCATGCTGGCGCTGGGCGCGACGATCAAGACCGACAAGCGCGAGATCGCGGCGGATGACTTCTTTACCGGCATGTTCTCGACCGCGCTGGACGAGGGCGAGATCATCACCAGCGTCAGCTTCACGGCACCGGCGAGCTGCGCCTATGCCAAGTTCCCGAACCCGGCATCGCGCTATGCGATGTGCGGGGTCTTCGTGGCCAAGGGCGACAGCGGTGTGCGCGTGGCGGTGACGGGTGCGGGGGATGACGGGGTATTCCGGCAGTCCGACATGGAAGCCGCGCTGGCCTCGAACTTCTCGGCAGGCGCGCTCGATGGCGTCTCGGTGAGCGCCGACGGGATGCTGTCGGACATCCACGGCGACGCGGCCTATCGCGCCAACCTCGTCAAGGTGATGGCCAAACGTGCGGTTGCCGCGGCGAGCTGAGAGCGTCCGGAGTTTGAACAAGGGCCCCGCTTCGGCGGGGCCTTTTGCCTTGGTGGCGGCACCAGCCGATCCGATGCAAGGTCAGTCGATGAACACCGCAGCGCGATCGTGGAGTTCAAAGAACCCATCCTGCGGCTCGTCCAGGTCGAAGATTTCCTGTTGCGAGAGATCTGCGTAGATACCGCGAAAGACCCTGGACGTCAGGCCGTGGCAGAAAACCAGCGTCGTATCAGCAAAGTCCGCCGCCGCGAACCACTCGGATACGCGTGCATGGACGTCGGCGTAGGACTCTCCCGACGGGGCCGGGATGTTCCACTTGTCGGCCGTGCGCGCAGTCCATTCGTCCGGGTAGCGGGCCTTGATCTCGGAGGTGGTCAATCCTTCCCACAGTCCGAAGCTGCACTCCATCAGGCGAGGCTCGAAGATGATGTCCTGGCATGACAGGCCGATCTCGCCGACCAGTATCTCGGCGGTTTGCCGTGCCCGTCCCAAAGGGCTGGAGAACATGACCACGCTTTCGCCGAGAGGCCGGTGCCGCTCCAGTCGCCTTGCATTGTTGATGGCCTGCTGACGTCCCTTCTCGGTCAGGGGAGAATCGAGATGCCCTTGTCTTCTGCCTTGCGCGTTCCAGACGGTTTCACCGTGGCGAAACAGAAAAACCCGAACGTCCGACCCCATAGCAAACCCGATCCTGCTGTTTCATCACGCCAATGGCCAAACCTGATCGTTTGTTAGTTCCTCGCGAAACCGGTGAAAAGCGACAACCGAGACTGTGCACCGGCCGCAGAGACATCTGGGTTAGTTGCAGACCGGAGCTGTGCCTGGCGGCTCGGTGCTGCTAGGTTCCATCGGGCGTGCCGCCCTTCGTCCGCCGCGGGATGGCGTCGCGCACCGAAACCGAGTGGCGCTCGATCATCCGGTGGACGTGAAGCGGCCCTTCGCCCCGGTGGAGCTTGCGAATTTCCTCGATGTTCTGAATATCGGCTTCCGTCCGGCGTTCGTTGTGACGGATGTACTCGACCCAGGTGGGGACATGGTAGCTTTCGCTCCAGAGGTCCGGGTTCTCGAGGTCGCGCAGCAACGCCCAGTGCCCGGCGCCGTCACGAATGCGGATGCGTCGGCGGATGGCCATGAGCTCGAGAAAGCGCGGCACGTCGGCCTCGTCGATCTCGTAGTCCACCATGACCATGATCGGCCCCGACTGCGGTTTGATGTCGAGTGAGATCGGCGGCTCCTTGAACCGGTTCGCGGGATCGAGGTTGAGGTCGGCGGCATCGGGCAGTGGCGCGAGCGCGCCAAAGGCAATCCCGGCCAGCATCACTGCCGCCGCGCCCAGGAGAGCGCCCTGAAGCGATCCGCTCTCGGCAAAGGCGCCCCACAGACCGGCGCCTGCGGCCATGCCGCCGAAGGTGCCGGTCTGGTAGAGCGCCAGGACCCGGCCAACGACCCAGCGCGGCGTCGAGAGCTGGACGGTCGTGTTGAAGAGTGAAAGCGCCAGGACCCAGCACATGCCCGCCAGGACCAGCGCCGCGGCAGTCAGCAGGAACAGGGTGCTGACCGCGAGGATGGCGGTCGAAATCGCGAGCCCGAGGAAGCTGAGGCGGACGATGTTCTCGTTTCGGCACCTGGCGCGCAGACGCTGGTTGGAGAGCGCCGCGATGACCGCGCCGACGCCGAAGGCGCCAAGAAGGGTGCCGTAGACCAGCGAGTTCCCGTTGAGATTGACGCGGACGACGATCGGCAGAAGTGCCTGGCCGGCGATCGAGGAAAAGCCGAACAGTGTCCCCCGCGCAATGGTGCGGATCAGGTTGGGCGACATGGCGACATAGCGCAGGCCAACCGCGAAGGCGCTGCCGAACTTCTCGCGGGGCAGGCGGCGCTCCTTCGGTGTCGGGTGCCAGTTCTTCAGCGCCGAGATGACGGCGATGTAACTGGCCGCGTTCACCGCGAAGGCGGCGGCGGCGCCGAAGCTGGCGACGATCGCGCCACCTGCGGCCGGGCCGACGCTGCGCATCATGTTGAAGCCCATCGAGTTGACCGACACGGCCGCTGGCAATTCCTGCTTCGAGACGATGTCGCCGACGCTCGCCTGCCAGGACGGGTTGTTCAGCGCGGTGCCGCAGCCGATGAGGAAGGTGAAGAAAAGCAGGAGCCACGGCGTCAGCCAGCCCTCGAAAGCGAGAAACGCCAGCCCGACCGAGGCCGCGCACATGAAGCCCTGTGCCCAGAGCATGATCTTGCGGCGGTCGAAATTGTCCGCGAACACGCCTGCGGTCAGCGAGAACAGCATCAGCGGCAAGGTGATCGAGGCCTGTACCAGGGCGACCATGCTTTCCGACGCGGTCAAAATGGTCATGAGCCAGGCCGCGCCCACCGACTGCACCAGTCCGCCGAAGTTCGAGGCGAGCGTCGCGATCCAGAGATTGCGGAAGGTCGGATTCCGGAACACGGCGAGGGTTGGGGACTGGTCTGGCACCGCGCGGGTCTCCGGCATTGCTTTCAGCACCGAGTTTTAGCCGACCCGGCGGTGAGCGCCACAGGTTTCGCCGCGCTTGCGCGCGCCGATCCGCCGGGGCTCTGCCCCGGACCCCGGGATATTTCCGGACCGATGATAACGTCCGGTTAACCGCGATGGGCGAGGAACCGGTTGCGGTACAGGCTGGGAAGCCGATGACCGTGACCGGTGAAAACCAGGCGGTCCGTTCCTTTTGGGAGCGGGCCGTTGTCCTTCATCGGTCCAAAAATATCCTGGGGGAGTGCGAGGTGGTGAAACCCCCTCGCGGCGCGACGCGCGACGCGCGGCGCATTATCTCACTTGGCGATCAGTTCGGCCTGGCGGACGATCACTTCTGCCTGGCGGACGCTGGCGATGTCGACAAGCCGTCCCTTGTAGACGGCGGCGCCCTGTCCGGTCCGCTGGGCTTCCTCCATCGCCGCGAGGATCTCGCGGGCCTCGGTCACGGCGGCTTCAGATGGCGTGAAGATCTCGTTGGCGAGTGCGACCTGTTTGGGATGGATTGCCCATTTGCCGACCATGCCGAGCGTGGCCGAGCGCAGGGCCTGCGCGCGGAAGCCCTCGTCGTCGGAGAAGTCTCCGAAAGGGCCGTCGACGGGCAAGACGCCGTGGGTGCGGCAAGCGGCGACGATGGCGGTCTGCGCCCAGTGCCACGGGTCGGACCAGTACTTCTGACCTTCGCGCGCCATGTAGTAGTTTTCCTGCGTGCCGCCGATACCGGTCGTCTGCATGCCCATCGAGGCCGCGAAATCCGCCGCGCCGAGGCTCATCGCCTGAAGGCGCGGCGAGGAGGCGGCGATCTCCTCGACATGGGCGATGCCGGCCGCCGTCTCGATGATCAGTTCCAGCGCGATCTTCTTCTTGCGCCCCATCGCCGCCTCGATGGCGGTCACCAGCGCGTCGACGGCATAGACATCCGCGGCGCAGCCGACCTTGGGGATCATGATCTGGTCGAGACGCTCGTCCGCGTTTTCGAGCAGGTCCACCACGTCGCGGTACCAGTAGGGCGTGTCCAGACCGTTGATGCGGACCGAGAGTGTCTTGTTGCCCCAGTCGATGTCGCCGATGGCCTGGATGATGTTCCGGCGCGCTTCCGGCTTGTCGTCCGGTGCAACCGCGTCTTCGAGGTCGAGGTTGATGACGTCGGCGGCACTGGCCGCCATTTTCTCGAAGATCTGCGGGCGCGAGCCGGGGCCGAAGAGCTGGCAGCGGTTCGGACGGGCGGGAGCGGAGGGCTGGAGGCGGAAGGACATTCGCGCAACTTTCTTTCGTATCCGTTTGTGGCGGACTTATTATGTTGCGGCGCAGCATGCAAGGTGAGCTGTTCCCTAGCCGCTACGCAAGAAAATTCCAAGAATTACTCATATCTGCGAAGAAGTGTCGGCAATTGTCCGGATATCAGGCGAATTTCTCACGAAATTCCCGCGTGTTTAAGTTCAAATCGGTCGAAAGATGAGGGACATCATGATTCGCACTCCGTATCTTCTGTTTCTGGGCGATGCGCCCGACAATCTTGCCGCGAAAGTGGCGCAGGGTATCCAGGACTGGCGGCCGGAGAACGTTGTCGGGCAGTTTCGCATGGAGGGCTGCAAGGCTGATGTCGGCGCGCCGGACATGGCGCTGCAGGAGGCCTGGGAAAAGGGCGCGCGGACGCTGGTCGTGGGCGTTGCGAACCGTGGCGGCGTGATCTCGGAGGCATGGCTTGCGGTGCTGGCCGAGGCCATGGAGATAGGCTTCGATATCGCGAGCGGGCTGCACAACCTGTTGCGCGACGAGAAGGTGCTGAAGGCCACCTCGGCCCGAACCGGCGCGACGCTGCATGATGTGCGCATCCCGACCGTGGCCTACCCGATCGCCAATGGGAAGAAACGCACGGGCAAACGGTGTCTGGCCGTTGGCACGGATTGCTCGGTCGGCAAGATGTATACCGGCATGGCGATGGATGCCGAGATGCAGGAGCGCGGGCTGAAGAGCACGTTCCGCCCGACCGGGCAGACCGGCATCCTGATCACCGGCAAGGGCGTGCCGCTTGACGCCGTGGTGGCCGATTTCATGGCCGGGGCGGTGGAATGGCTGACACCCGACAACGAGCCCGACCACTGGGATCACATCGAGGGGCAGGGGAGCCTCTGGCATGTCTCGTATTCAGGCGTCACGATGGCGCTGATCCACGGCGGTCAGCCGGATGCGCTGATCCTGGCGCATGAGCCGACGCGGAGCCATATGCGGGGCCTGCCCGATTTCGCGCTTCCCTCGCTGGAGGATCTGCGCGAGCGGGCGTTGCAGATGGCGCGGATCGCGAACCCGGCCTGCGAGGTCGTGGGTGTTTCGATCAACACCAAGGCGCTGTCCGACGAAGAGGCGACGGCGCTTTGCGCTGAAGTCGAAGCCCGGATGGGTCTGCCGACGGTCGATCCCTATCGCCACGGCGCGGGGAGGCTGGTGGATGCGCTTGTCGCGCTCTGAGGTTTTGCATGGGCACGCTCACCTCCGGACCGCCTGGGACATTTCCGGACCGATGATGGGGGATGTTTCGTGCTGATCGACGCGATGCCGGAGCGATTCCGGCTGGCCGAGACCTTTACCATTGCGCGCGGGTCGCGGGATGCCGCCGAGGTGTTGACGGTCACCGTGGACTGGCAGGGTGTCCGGGGGCGTGGCGAGTGTGTCCCTTACGCGCGTTACGGCGAGACGATGGATAGCGTTCGGGCGCAGGTGATGTGGCTGGCGCCGATGCTGGAAAGCATGAGCCGGGCGGATGCCGATGACCTGGATTTGCGGGATCACCTGCCTGCCGGGGCGGCGCGGAATGCGCTCGATTGCGCGATCTGGGACTGGTGGGCCAAGTCGGCGAAGCGGCGGCTTTGGGAGATGATGCCGGCTCTTGCGGCGCCGAAGCCGGTGGTGACGGCGTTTACCCTGTCGCTGGATACGCCGGAGAAGATGGAGGCGGCGGCGCGGCGTCATGCGCATCGCCCGCTATTGAAGATCAAGCTGGGGACCCCGGACGACATGGGGCGGCTGGAAGCCGTGCGCCGGGGTGCGCCGGTCACTCCGATCATCGTCGACGCGAACGAGGGCTGGACGGCGGAGGTCTATTCGGAGCTGGCTCCGCATCTTGTCGCGATGGGTGTTCAGATGGTCGAGCAGCCGCTGCCTGCCGGGCAGGACGACATGCTGGCCGAGATCGTGCGACCTTTGCCGGTTTGTGCGGATGAGAGTTGCCATGACCGTGCGAGCCTTCCGGATCTGGCAGGGAAGTATGACATGGTGAACGTCAAGCTCGACAAGACCGGCGGCCTGACCGAGGCGCTGGACTTGCGAGATGCGGCGCGGGCCGGCGGCTATGGCGTGATGGTCGGCTGCATGGTGGGCACGTCGTTGGCGATGGCGCCTGCCGTGCTTGTGGCGCAGGGCGCCGAAGTGGTGGACCTTGACGGCCCGCTTCTTCTGGCAGAAGACCGCAGCGTGCCGCTGCACTATGACGAAGCGGGCGTGCACCCGCCCGAAGCAGACCTATGGGGATAAGAACATGAGCCGTACCGTTTACGTCAACGGAGAGTACCTGCCCGAGGAAGAGGCGAAGGTTTCGGTCTTCGACCGGGGTTTCCTGTTTGCCGATGGCGTCTACGAGGTGACCAGCGTTCTTGGCGGGAAGCTGGTGGACTATCCGGGCCACGCCAAGCGCCTTGAGCGGTCGCTCTCGGAGCTGGAGATGGCCTCGCCCGCGACGCCGGAGGAGATCCTCGCCATTCACCGGGAATTGGTCGAGCGGAACGGGATCGACGAGGGGTTGATCTATCTTCAGATCACGCGCGGTGCCGCGGATCGCGATTTCTTCTTTCCGGAGGGGGCCACGCCAAGCATCGTGCTGTTCACGCAGGCGAAGACGGGGCTGGCGGACAATCCCAAGGCAAGGACGGGGATCAGGGTGATTGCCGTTGAGGACCTGCGTTGGGGCCGTCGCGACATCAAGACGGTGCAGCTTCTCTATCCGTCGCTGGCAAAGATGGCGGCCAAGAAGGCGGGCGTCGATGACGCCTGGCTGATGGAGGACGGGTTGATCACCGAGGGGACGGCAAACAACGCCTATATCGTCAAGGATGGCACGATCGTCACACGGCAGTTGAGCAACGATATCCTTCACGGGATCACGCGCGCCGCCGTGCTTCGCTATGCGCGCGAGGCACAGATGCAGGTCGAGGAGCGGTCGTTCACGTTGGACGAGGCAAAGGACGCAGACGAGGCTTTCATCACCGGCGCGTCGGTATTCGTTCTGCCGGTGGTCGAGATCGACGGCGCGACGGTCGCCGATGGCGCCCCTGGCCCGACCGCGAAGCGGTTGCGCGAGATCTATCTGGAAGAGAGCCTCAAGGCTGCAATGTAGGCCTGCGCGGCGACTGGTGCCGCTCGGGCTTTCGCCAGTGGTGACCTAGTGCTGATGCGACTTCTCGAAGGCGGCTTTCTGTTCGGGCGTCGCCTCGGTCTGGTGTGCCGCTTTCCATTGGTCATAGGGCATGCCGTAGAAGGTTTCGCGAGCGTCCTCTTTCGAGATGTCGATGCCGCGCTCGGCGGCCGCTTCCTGATACCAGCGTGACAGGCAGTTCCGGCAGAAGCCGGCGAGGTTCATCAGGTCGATGTTCTGCACATCATTGCGGTCTTCCATCAGATGTTTCCGAAGGCGCCGGAAGGCCGCCGCTTCAAGCTCGGTGCGGGTCTCGTTGTCCATCTGTCAGCCTCCCTGCCGTTCTTCGGCCATGCGCAGCGCCCGGGGCAGCAGTTCGCTCAACCGATCGGCCCAGGCATGCTGGCCCGCATCATCCGAGATAAGGTCGTTTCTGATCTCTACAAGAGTGTTGTGCCGCCCGCGCCGGATCGCGTGCCGGTCGATGGTGTCACCGGCGAGGTAGCCCGAATAGGGCTCGTTCAATCCAACCACCACATTCTTGTCGCGACTGAGCAGATCGGAGAGCGGCAACGACAGACGGGTGTCATCGGCAAACAGCAGCCCCACGTGCCAGGGCCGCAGCTCCTTGTGGCGCAACTGCGGGGTGAAGGAGTGGATGGAGACGATCACCGTATCGCTGCGCCGTGCCGCGATTCGCTCGACGGTCCGGTGATAGGGGCGATAGCACAGGTCCATCCGGCGCTTCAGATCGCCGTCGGTCAGGCCGCGGTTCGCGGGAATGATCGTTTCGTCATAGATGCGGCGTACCAGGGTCGGATCATCCTCGCCCCGGTTCGGGTCGATGACGAGGCGCGAGAAGTTCGACATCACCGCAGGTGCCTTAAGCTTCTCGGCCAGACGAAGCGCCACGCCAGCCGCGCCGATATCAAATGCGATATGGCGTTGCAGTTCTTCCTTGGGCAGGCCTAGATTGGGTTCGGGCACCCAGGGCGGCAGCACGTTTGTCGCGTGGTCGCACAGGATCAGCCAGCGCGAGACACGCTCTTCGCCGAACACATGCGCGGGCATCCATGAGATGTCTTGTTGTTCCGATGGCATTTCGTTCCGTCCCCGTCCGATAATTAGCCGAGGCCGGTTGTCCTTCAACCCCGAAATCTGCCATAGAGTTGTCATTCGCTAACATGACGGCCTGCGAAAGGACCAAGCCCCCATGCGACGCACCCGCAATGTCAAGATCGTGGCCACGCTTGGCCCGGCCTCGTCGAGCTATGAGATGATCCGTGCGCTCTTTGAAGCCGGCGCCGATGTGTTTCGACTCAACATGAGCCACGGCACCCACGAGGACATAGCCGCCCGCCACGAGGCCATCCGCAAGGTCGAGGCCGATGTGGGCCGTCCGATCGGCATTCTTGCCGACCTGCAAGGGCCGAAGCTGCGCGTCGGCCCTTTCGAGAACGGCTCGGAGGAGTTGGAGGAGGGCGCGAAGTTCCGGCTCGATCTGGACGATGCGCCGGGCGACGCGACGCGGGTGCAGTTGCCGCACAAGGAGATCTTCGAGGCGCTGGAAGATGGCGCGACGCTTCTGGTGAATGACGGCAAAATCCGACTGCGTGTCGAGGCGTTCGGTCCCGATTTCGCGGATTGCGTCGTCGAAGTTGGTGGCACGATTTCGGACCGCAAGGGTGTGAACGTGCCGGACGTGCTGCTGCCGCTTGCGGCGTTGTCGGACAAGGACAGGGTCGATCTCGAGTTTGCCTGCGAGTTGGGTGTCGACTGGCTGGCACTTTCGTTCGTGCAGCGGCCCGAGGACGTTTTCGAGGCGCGCGACCTGGCAAAGGGCCGGGCGGCGCTGATGTCGAAGATCGAAAAACCCGCCGCAGTGAAGGCGTTCGACGCGATTCTCGAGGCTTCGGACGGAATCATGGTGGCGCGCGGCGACCTGGGCGTTGAATGCCCGATCTCGTCGGTGCCGCCGATGCAGAAGCGGATGGTGCGCAAATGCCGGGCGGCTGCCAAGCCCGTGATCGTGGCCACGCAGATGCTTGAATCGATGATCGAAAGCCCGATCCCGACCCGCGCGGAGGTGTCGGACGTGGCCGCCGCGATCTACGAGGGTGCCGATGCCGTCATGCTGTCGGCGGAAAGCGCCGTGGGGCTGTATCCCTGCGAGGCGGTGAGCACGATGAACCTGGTCGCGATCGAGGTGGAGAACGACCCCACCTATCGCGACGTCATCGACGCCAGCCGGGGCGGGCCGAAGCAATCGGTGGCGGATGGCATTGTGTCGGCTGCCCGCGAGATCGCCGAGACGGCGGATATCAAGGTGATCTGCTGCTATTCGCAGAGTGGTTCGACTGCCTCGCTGGTTGCACGCGAGCGTCCCCATGTGCCTATCATCGCTATGACTTCGGAGCTGAACACGGCGCGGCGCATGGCGCTGACCTGGGGTCTGCACTGCCTGAAGACCGCCGAGGTCGATCGCTTCAAGACTGCGGTCGTCAATTCGGCGCGCGCTTCGGTCAACGAGGGATTCGCGGGGCCCGACGACTTCCTTGTTGTGACCGCAGGCGTTCCCTTCGGAAAGTCCGGCACGACCAACATCTTGCGTGTGGCCTCCTGTGACGAACGCAAGATCATCCCGTCCGACCCCGAATGATGCCCTAAATTCGCCAAAATGAGCGGAAACAATCCGCTTCATTATGGTGGAATATACCGATCTCATCATGTGCATCGGCTGTCTGGTGCTCTTCATGGCGTTTCCCACTGCCGTGGGTGCGTTCTCGCGCGGTGCTCCGCCGCGGATGGCGCTTCTGTCGCTTTTCCTGGGCGGCGGAATGATCGTCTACGCGAATGCGTCACGGCCCGGCGGGTACTCGGTTGCGGAAATGCCGGACCTTTTCCTGAGGGTCCTTACGGGCGCCTGAGCACCACGATAGCACGGCATGGCCTGCGGCGTTTGTCCGCAGCTTTTCGCTTGCCAGACTGACCCTTCGCGTATACACGGCCCTCTCCGACGGGTCCGCCGGCCAAGTGGCATGCCGAGTGGGCCGTGAACCGTCTGACTGAAGGAGATGGAAATGCCCAAGATGAAGACGAAGTCGAGCGCCAAGAAGCGCTTCAAGGTCTCTGCGACCGGGAAAGTGATGAGCGGCCAGGCCGGCAAGCGGCACGGCATGATCAAGCGGACCAAAAAGTTCATTCGCAACGCCCGCGGCACCACGGAAATGAGCGCGCCCGATCAGAAGATCGTGAAGCAGTTCATGCCCTACGACCGGTAAGGAGACCTAACGATGCCCAGAACCAAAGGTGGGACCGTTACCCACGCCCGTCACAAGAAGGTCACCGACGCCGCGAAAGGCTATTATGGCCGCCGCAAGAGCACCTTCAAGGTCGCCCGCCAGGCGGTCGACAAAGCCAACCAGTACGCCACCCGCGACCGGAAGGCCCGCAAGCGCAACTTCCGCGCGCTCTGGATCCAGCGGATCAATGCTGCCGTGCGTTCGCATGACGAAGCGCTGACCTATTCGCGCTTCATCAACGGTCTCGCACTTGCCGGGATCGAGGTCGACCGCAAGGTGCTGGCCGACCTGGCCGTGCATGAGCCGGATGCGTTTGGCGCCATCGTCGAAAAGGCGAAGGCCGCGCTCGCGTAACACACCCGGAAGGGTCAGTTTTCAGGAAGCCGCGGACCTTTACGGGTCTCGCGGCTTTTCATTTTGGAGAAGCGCGATGAACGGACACACCTGCCAGATTCTGGGGCTGATCGGCTTCATCGTGGCCGGTATCCTCTTCGTGGCCATCGGGATACGCGATGGCGACTGGCTGGTGATCGCCGCCAGCATCGTCTGGAACGTCTCGTGCCTTGTCTGGCTGATCCCGCATTTCCGGAAAGGTAACGAATGAGAGTTCTGGCGTTTTCCCTGATCATTCTTCTTGCCGCCTGCGGCGCTCTGCCGGAGCGGAGCGAGCGTGGAGCGCGGATTATCGCCGTTGGCGACAGCGTGATGGCATGGAACCGCGACGGAGATGCCGGGATTCCGGCTGCCATCGAAAAGCGGCTGGGCTTGCCTGTCCTCGACGCCTCGGTTCCGGGCGCGCGGATGCGGTTCGGCGGTGTCGGCGGCGCGGTCGGGTTCTCGATCCCCGGCCAGTACCGTGCGGGCGACTGGGACGCGGTGGTGATGAACGGGGGGGCGAACGACCTCCTCGCCGCCTGCGGTTGCAACCGCTGCGACGCGGTGCTGGACCGGCTGGTACGTGTGGATTATCCGGCCTTTCTGAATCGTCTTGGCGACACGCCGGTTCTTATCGTCGGCTATTACGGGCCGGCGGGGGACCGGCGCGGGAACTACGACATCTGCAACGACGAGCTGCAGGTGCTGGAGCGGCGGCTGACGCGGCTGGCGGCGACGCGGCCGAACGTGCGGGTCGTCCGGGTGCGCGACGCGATCACCGGCAATCCGCGCCTTTACGATGCCGACCGGGTGCATCCCTCGCCCGAAGGCTCGGCGGTGATCGGTGCCCTTGTGGCGCGGGCGCTCTCTTTGTAGGGGAATGACGATGATTTGCGAGGCGCGAACATGGACGATCTGAGAGACAAGTACCTGACCGCGATCGGGGAGGCCGCGAGCGAGGCGGCGCTGGAAGAGTTGCGTCTGGCCGCCGTCGGCAAGAAGGGCGAGGTGAGCCTCGCGATGCGCGAGCTGGGCCGGATGACGCCCGAGGAGCGGCAGGTCGCGGGGCCACGGCTCAACGCGCTGAAGGACGAGATCAATTCGGCGTTGTCGGCCAAGAAAGCGGCGCTGGAAGATGCCGCGCTCGATGCGCGTCTGGCGGAGGAGTGGCTCGACGTCACGCTGCCCGCGCGCGACCGACCGCAGGGGACGATCCATCCCGTGTCACAGGTGACCGAGGAAGTGACGGCGATCCTCGCCGACATGGGGTTCGCCGTGGCCGAGGGGCCGCAGGTGGAGAGCGACTGGTACAATTTCGATGCGCTGAACATCCCCGACCACCATCCGGCGCGGACCGAGATGGACACGTTCTACATGAACCGTCTGGAGGGCGACGACCGCCCGCCGCACGTGCTGCGCACGCATACATCGCCGGTGCAGATCCGCTCGATGCTGGCGAACGGCGCGCCGATCCGGATCATCTGTCCGGGCCGCGTCTATCGCGCGGATTACGACCAG
>JAJDOD010000176.1 GCA_022340315.1 Silicimonas sp.
ATCTCTTCCCAATTCCGCTCGATCTGGTCCCACTTCATTGTCAATCCTCCAGAGTTCGGGTGCCGACGAAACCTGAGAGCAGCTCCCGGGTCAGTTTGGCCCATATTTGCAGGCACGGCACATGGTGGCGGCAGTCGAACGGGCCACTCAGTCAACATCCGGCAATTGGGTTGATGTCTGAAGGGGGTGCCTTTGGAAACGTTCCTGCCAAGCGCCATCCCACCGGACCCGTCAAGGCGAATGAGAAGCAAGTAGCATAAATCTTGGGCTATGCCGCTAACTTGGATCAGCAGGCGTGAATAACTGCCGGTGCCCAAGTCATCCGGTTCCGTGGCTTGCCGCCGGTTTCGTGGACACGAAGATAAGAGCGCGATCAGGGGAACGGAGATCCGTGCCGAGGGCCAAGTCGGGGATTTGGACGTTGAACGCATGGACGCAAACAGCGACAGCCCATGACAGTAGCGATCGCCGCGCCATCAACGCAGTTTCGATTTCTGTTCTATTTGAACGGACGCGACCCCTGTCGAAGTGCTCAGCATGGGATGCCGGAAAATATCATGATTTCAGTTACCTGCAAGAAATTCACCAAATCGGCGCAGTCATGAGGTCCGGAGAATATCGGCCCGGAGAGACCACTTCCGGGCCTCCTGGCTACTGGGCCGGTGCTCAGCCCCTCCCGCATAACCCTCGAAAACAACGGAAAAATCCGGCCGCAGCCGGATCGGGAGAACGCTTTCGCGGGGGCAAGTGGCGGAGACGAAGGGATTCGAACCCTCGAGACAGTTTCCCGTCTACTCCCTTAGCAGGGGAGCGCCTTCGACCACTCGGCCACGTCTCCGCCGGTCGGTCTAGCGGAGTGGCTGCCGGCGCGCAACTCCTAAGGCGCCGGCCCGCTGCCGTTCGAACTTGGCCGCACTCGAACCAATGCAAGAGCCAGATGAGATGCAGGTACGGCGCCTGAACTCGCTAACGTGAAGGCATTGATACTCCAACCCGACGGAATGAAATTTCTCGGCGCAAGCTTCTAGTTCGGTGATCCGGAGCTCCAACCCCACAGACACAAGCAGCTATCAGAAATTCACGCGGTCCCCGCCCTTTAGCCCGAGCATCTTGCGCGCGTCCTCAGGTGTCGCAACACTGAGACCCAACCCCTCCACGAGCCGTCGCGCCTTTGCGACCTGACTTGCATTGGACGAAGCCAACTCGCCCCGCGCGATCCAAATGCTGTCCTCGAGACCGACGCGAATATTGCCGCCCAATGACAGCGCCTGCGTTGCAATGCGGAATTGATCCTTGCCTGCGCCGAGGACCGACCAGCGCAGCTCTGCGCCGAACAGGCGGTCTGCCGTGCGCTTCATGTGCATGACATCTTCGGGATGCGTTCCGATGCCTCCCAGGATGCCGAAAACCGACTGGACGAAGAATGGCGGCTTCACCAGGCCGCGGTCGGAAAAATGGGCCAGGCTGTACAGATGCGAGATGTCATAGCATTCGAATTCGAAACGCGTCCCGTTGCCGTGGCAGGTCTCAAGCACATACTCGATATCCTTGAACGAATTTCGGAAAACGAGGCCCCGCGAATTCTCGAGATGCTCTCGTTCCCAGTCATGCTGGAAGTCCTGGTATTTCGCCAGCAGCGGGAAGAACGCGAAATTCATGGACCCCATGTTCAGCGAGGCGATTTCCGGCTGGAAACGCGCAGCAGGTTCCGCGCGTTCAGCAACCGTCATATAAGGCGATCCGCCGGTCGTTATGTTCACAACCGCATCGGTCGCCTGCTTGATCCGCGGCAGGAATTGTTCGAACGCCTCCGGTGTCTGGTCGGGTTTGCCGGTCTCCGGATCGCGGGCGTGGAGATGCAGGATTGCGGCCCCCGCCTCCGCCGCGCCGATGGCGGCCTCGGCTATCTGGTCAGGTGTCACTGGCAGATACGGCGACATCGACGGCGTGTGGATCGCGCCGGTCACGGCGCATGTGATGATGACTTTGTCGGTGCTGGACATATCGGTCTCCCGGTTTCGTCACGGTACGATACCCACGACTTGCTGCGGATTCACCCGTCTTTACCGGTCCGTCCAGGCGCACCGCGCCCGATTGGAAATGCCGTGCGCACGCTCAGGAACTGGCCGTAACATTCAGAGCCACACCAGATTGCCGTCGCCGGTCAAATCGCCAGATCAAGTCGTGGTTTCCAGAAGGGGCGAAAGAGCTCGATCTTGGGGCATCTGTCCATCACGACCTTCAGCCCGGCATCCTCGGCGAGTTTCGCAGCGCGATCATCGTATACGCCGATTTGGCCCCAAAGTACCTTGGCGCCTATTTCGATGGCCTCCTCGGCGATGCCGTAGAGTTCCTCCTTCGGCCGGAAGACCTCGACCATGTCCACGGGCCGGTCGATGTCGCGGAGCGAGCGAAATACCGGGATACCGCGAATTACGGTGATCTCCGGGTTCGGGTTCACGGGGATCATGTCGTATCCGGTTTCGTGAAGAACCCGCAACACACCATAGCTGAATTTCGTCTTGTCGGCGCTTGCGCCCACCATCGCAATGGTTTTGACCGTGCGCAGGATCTCGGACAGATACGCCTGCGGATAGTCGTAGCGGCGGTCGATATCGGCGTCGGGCATTCAGATCTCCTTGGGAACGGCGATATCCGCCTTGAGTTCATGCGGCTCCAGCGGATCGAGAAACGGATTGCGGTACAGTTTGTCGTGGCTTTCCACGCCGATCTCCAGCGTGCAGTCCGATCGCGGGCGCGCCACGCATAGAAGAATATATCCATGCGCGATCTGCCTGTTGTTCAGGGCGACCTGTCGCCGCTGATCAACCTCACCCTCAAGCAGTTTCGCCGCACAGGTGATGCAGCCGCCATACCGGCAGCCATATGGCAGATCGACGTCTTGCTCGCGCAACGTGTCAAGCAACGGTCGGCGCGCATCGACCGAAAATTCTGCTCCGCCGCGATTGGCGATGGTTATTCGGAAACCTCCTTTCACAGCCAAATGTCACTCGTGCAATCGCCGCCCGGGTAACGCGTTTCGTGGCAGCGGCTGGGACCATTGGGCTCTTTCCCGAAATCAACCATGAAATCCTCGTTGATCTTCATGCCGCCGTTTTCAACGTCGCAGTCGATCATGACCATGACGCCGCCTTGCGTGCGGATCTCGGGGTAGAACTGGTTGTCCCATGTCGAGAAAAGCGAGGTGGTGACATAAAGGCGTTTTCCATCGAGAGAGAGCTGGAACATCTGCGGGCCGCCCGCCATCTTGACGCCATTCACCTCGGGCGCCTTGCCCAGAAGGCCGCCCATCCAGACCTGTCCGGTCAGTTTCGGGTTGTGCGGATCGGTAATGTCGTATTGCCGCATGTCGCCATGCAGCCAGTTGTTGAGATACAGATACCTGTCGTCCATCGAGACCAGGATCGCGGACATGACGCCGGGGACGGGGATAGGCCATTCGGGATGCGGTTCGTTCTCGACGTCGATGATCTTCTCCCATTCCCATTTACCCGCCTCGGACTTCCAGAAATGGATCACGTTCGAACTCAGCGCCGCACCACAGAAGCCATGCGTGCTGTCGGGGTCGTGCAGGAACTTTACCTCGAGCGGGATCAGACCGTCTTCGCCAAGATACATGGTTTCGACCGGCACGCGCTTGTCGAAATCCCAGATATGTAGCCGCCGACCGTATTTCAGATGCCCGACCTCTTCGAGATCGAACCCGGGCATGAACGTGTTCGGCGCAGCCCACTCGGAACTGACCATCACGTTGTGGCGTGGCTGATACCAGAAGTCATAGCCGAACGGGATGTCGCCCATCGAGGCCTCCCAGCGACCGACAATCTCGAAGTCCTTGTCGAGATGCAGGTAACCGCCCGGCGCCTCGCCCCTTGCGTCCCCCAAAAACGAAATGATGATCTCCGAGCCGAGACAATGCACCGTGTGAGGTCCTGACAGGTCGGCCTTTGCCTTGATTTCGGCGCCGTCGATCACCTTGTGCAGACGCGGAGCACGCGGGTCACTGGCAGTATCGACGACATGAATATTGTTTGAGCGGACCCCCGGAACCAGCAGGTACTTGCGCGACATCGAGCTGTCATCGTGGCACGACGAGCACGCGTTCCATCCCATGTGATGCAACTCGTCCCCGATTCCGGGCATTTCGAGCCGATGGATCACCTGGCTGAAGGTCGGGCTGTCTGGGTCGGCATCGACAGTCGCAAGGTAGTCAGGCTTCTGAATGCCCGTGCCGGTATAGATGGCGATTGTGTAGAGCAGCTTCTCGCGAGGCGCCCTGATGGCTTCCTGCGGGCTGGCATAGCCCGGTCCGCAACATGCTTCGCCCATCCTCCGGCCTCCCGCCTTGATTCTTAGACTTCTATCGTATACCGAAAATCTCTGTATCGTATATTGAGAATTTATGCACCTCGAGCGCATCACTCTGATCCTGGAAATCGTCGGCCAGACCGAGAACGCATCGGTTGCCGATATCTGTCTGCATTCCGGCCTTCCCAAACCAACGGTCTACCGTCTCGTTCAGGACCTCGTTGCAACGGGCTTGCTGGAACCTCGGGACCGTGGACGGTTCTCTGTCGGAGCGCGATTGGCTCGGATCACGCGCAGCGATCACTCCGACCGCGCCCTGCTTGAAGTCATCGCACCCAGATTGAAACAGGCCGCAACGGACCGCGGCGCGTCATTCTTCGTGTCCAGACTGCGCGGCCGGTCGGTCGAGATCATCCACGTCGAAACACCCGAAACCGGCGTCTCTTACCTGCACCCTGGCCTGGGCAAACGCCCGCTCCACGCCTGCTCCTGCTCCAAGGCCGTCGCTGCCTTCGCGCCTGATCTTCTTTCGCACGCCAGCCTGCAAGGGCGCCTCAATGCGTATACGGAGTTCACGCTGACCAACCTGGCGGACCTTGAAGCCGAGTTTCAGTCCATCAGGCGACGGGGATACGCGGAATGCGTTGAAGAGATTGAACGGGGCATGTGCTCGGTCGCCGCTCCGTTGTGCACGACAGGCCCCGGCGCGACGGTCTCGATCGGTGCGGCAGGGTCAAGCCGCGTATTGACGGAACCAGTGCGGGACGAAATCGGTCGACTTCTGAAGGACATGTCGAGGGACATCTCGTCGGCATTGGGCTGGAGTGGGCAGGAGACACCCCAAAAGACCGCCTAGCCGGTATGGCCGGTCTTATCGGACCGGCCATCTTGCGGCCAAACGCCACCTCTTGGCCTGTGCCAGTGGCGGGCGAAAGACGGGGCGCCCGCCACAGCAACGAGCCGCGGTCAGCCGAGAACCTCCGCCACCGCCTCCGCGGTCCTGCCAACAACTTCGTCGGCTTCCCTTCTCGAAAGACAGAAAGGCGGCGCGAAGCCGAGGATGTCACCTTGCGGCATCGCGCGGGCAATGACACCCCGCTCCATGAGTGCGGCGGCGATACGCGGCCCCACCTTTTCCGATGGGTCGAAGAATTGCCGACGGTCGCGATCCCGCACGAATTCCACAGCCGCAAGAAGTCCTTCGCCGCGAATTTCGCCCACATGGACATGACTTTCCAGAGCCTGTCGCAAGCCTGCTTGAAGATACGCGCCCATGTCACCCGCGCTTTCGACAAGTTTCAGCGTGTCGAGCAGCCTCAGGTTCGCCACGCCCGCCGCGGCTCCGATGGGATGAGCGGAATACGTCCAGCCATGACCTAGCGGGCCGTTTTCGTCCGTGCCTTTCTCCAGCACCGCCCAAACTCGATCCGAAACGATCGACCCGGAAAGCGGCGCGTAGGCCGAGGTCAGTCCCTTCGCGATCGTGATGATGTCGGGTTTCATTCCGTAGTGATCGGACCCGAACATCGTTCCGAGCCGTCCGAAACCGGTCACAACCTCGTCGGCGATCAGAAGAATGTCATGCTTTTGAAGAACATCCCCGATCGCGTCCCAATAACCTGCGGGAGGCGGCACGATGCCTCCCGTACCCAGAACCGGTTCGCCAATGAACGCTGCGATGGTATCGGCGCCTTCCCTTTCGATCATGGCCTCCAATTCGGCCGCGCAATGGGCGACAAAGGCCGCCTCGTCCATTGAAAGGTCGGGACGGCGATAGAAATACGGGGCCTCGGTGTGCAGCACCTGCGCAAGCGGCAGATCGAATTTCTTGTGGAAGAGTTCGAGGCCAGTCAGCGATCCGCTCATCAGCCCGGACCCGTGATAACCCCGCCAGCGCGAGATGATCTTCTTCTTCTCCGGTCGCCCGAGGATATTGTTGTAGTACCAGACCAGCTTGATGTTGGTCTCGTTGGCATCGGAACCTGACAGGCCGAAATACACCCTTGCCATGTGCTGCGGCGCCCGATCCATGACCATCTTGGCCAGGGTGATCGACGCTTCCGTGCCATGCCCCACGTAGGCATGGTAGTAAGCCAACTCGCGCGCCTGCTCCGCGATCGCGTCGGCAATCTCGGACCGGCCATAGCCGACATTCACACAGTAGAGACCGGCAAAGGCATCGAGGAACCGGTTGCCGTCGCGATCCTCGATATGGACACCCTGCGCGCCGGTGACGATGCGGTTCGGGCTTTCGCCGCGCGCATGCTGGGCAAGATGTGTCGAGGGATGGAAGAAGTTCTCGCGGTCCCATGTGTCGAGCTGGTCGTTCTTTAGCATAGCAGTCACCTTTCGCACGCGGACGCGCGGCTGAAGTTGTCGAAAGGGAAACCCTGGAAGCGCGCGGAACGGGCACCAGAGGCTCCGGAACCCCAGCAGCAGCGCGCTATGCCTTTATTGCGGGGATACAACATGACTAACCGGCCTCCGCCGGATTTGCCAGAGATCACGTCCTGTCGACGGAATGCAGATGCATGGCCTGCCCGGCGAACGTCGACGTCAGCTCCCAAGCATCCATGTCCCCTCGGGCCAGAAAGCATGGAAGGCAAAGGCGAACATCACATCATGCGCCACGTCATTGCCTTCCGCGTCGCGGACCCGGACGGTGCCAACGTCGCGACCGTCGCCGACCCCGTACTGATCCAGCGCCGAGGCCTGACCCGACACCCAGGTGATCGTTACGCCGGCTTCCTCGATCTCGCCTGCCTCGCGCAGTCGCTCCATCGTCCAGGCGCGGTCCCCGACGCGGACAACACGCATGAGCGGCGCAATATCGTGCGGCGGCAGTTCGCCCGAGTACAGGAATGGTCGCTGCAGACTGTCATAGCCAACATAGGGATTGCGGCCGTACTGCCGGGGGAACGCGGGCTGGGCCATCACGAGGCCGTCTGGGTGGCGCGCCTTGTACTCGGACCAACTTTCCATCCATGTCGGCAGAAGCGTCAGCTCTACCCCCGTCATCTCGCCCACGATGCCGGTGCCGATGGCCTGCTGCCACCAGCTTTCGGTCTGCCGGTCATACATGACCATGTCTGAATTTCTCAGCTTGCCTGAAACTCCGAAGGTCAGTTCCTGCCCTTCCACGCGGGTATCGAAAACCATGAACGAGTTGCAAAGGGGGCAATAGGTGACAGAAACCGGCACGTCGCCGATACGGTCGTTCACGATCTCATGCCACATCAGATAGCGGATGGGATAGGCGCGCGGACGCTCGCCGTCGATCTCGACAGCAACGACCGCCTCGCGGTCGTGGAGGATCGCCTCGTCGGACACTGGGATGTACTGGGGGCCGTCGATGGCCGGAATACCGTCCTTGGGCGGGCCGCCCGACATGATCTCGGTCCAGTTCTCCACCGATGTGACCGAAAAATCGGTGTCCGGCCACTCGTATTGCCAGAACTCCGGGTCGGCGCGGGCCGTGCCCGTGCCAAGGGCAAGAGCGGCAGCAAGGGCGAGGTGTCTCAGGCTCATGGTATCCTCCCATTCGGTTCGGAAAGCATGTCCCATACGCACCCGCCGGCCTAGCCCGCCTCACGCGGGATTGAACGGACTTGCAGTCGCGTCAGCCAGCCCGCATTCTGCCTCCGATGGAAAACGATCTGATGGCGCAACTTCTTGACCTGTGGGAACAGGCAATGTTGCAGGCGCGGCTCATGCTGTTGCCCTCGCGTCTCTACCAGGTCGGGATTCTCATACTCTGCGTCGGGCTTGCCTGGATGCTGCACCGCTGGGTGTCGCCCGCCATGCGTGAGTGGATGCGAACGCTTGAGGGACGGCCGAAATGGCAGTTGCGTTCGCTTCTGAACATCCACCGAAGACTGTTCCTGATCGTCTTTGCGCTCGTCGTCTGGAGTGCAGCGCGGATCATGGCCGAGATAACGCCGTTCCCGTCACGGCGCTTCCTGCTCGAGTTGGTGGGCACGATCACGGTGGCAATCCTGCTTGTGGGGTTTGCCGCCCGCCTCGTGCGCAACCGGTTCGTCCGGAAGATCGTAACCTGGGCGCTCTGGATCACGATCACGTTTTACTACCTTGGCCTGCTCGACGAGATGGCCAATTTCCTCGACAGCCTCGGCATCTCGATGGGCGATTTCAACCTGTCGCTACTGACGCTCATCAAGGCAGTTGTCTCGATTGGAGTGCTGATCACGCTGGCGCGGTTGGCGACCACGGCGGCGGCGGCGAGCATCAAGAAGAACGAGGAAATCTCGCCCTCGATGCAGGTGCTGGCGGTCAAGGTATTGCAGGTCGTCGCCTTCGGCGCCGCGTTCTTCATCGGATTGAAGATGGTGGGCGTCGATCTGACCGGTCTCGCCGTCCTGTCCGGTGCGATCGGCGTGGGTCTTGGCTTCGGCTTGCAGAAGGTGGTGTCGAACCTGGTCTCGGGGATCATCATCCTTCTGGACAAGTCGATCAAACCGGGAGACGTGATCTCGCTCGGTGAAACCTTCGGATGGATCAACGCGCTGGGCGCACGGTATGTCTCGATCACCACGCGGGACGGCAAGGAATACCTGATCCCGAACGAGGACCTGATCACCGGCCAGGTGGTGAACTGGTCGCATTCCAACGATTTCGTGCGGCTGGATATCTATTTCGGCACCGCCTATCACGACGACCCGCACAAGGTGCGCAAGCTGGCGATCGAGGCCGCGTCGGGCGTGCCGCGCGTGCTCTCGTCGCGCCCGCCGGTGTGTCATATCGTGGGCTTCGGGGACAGCTCGGTGGATTACATCCTGCGCTTCTGGATCACCGACCCGACAGGCGGGCTTACCAATATCCGGGGGAATGTGTACCTGGCGCTCTGGGACGCGTTCCGCGAGCACGGCATCACGATCCCCTTCCCGCAGCGCGAAGTGAAGCTGCTGAACGAGGCGGTCAAGGTCGAAACGGGCCCTTCTGCCTGAGCATCCCGCTCGGAAATTTCCCTGCGTCCGCCTAGTCGTTCACCCAGGTTTCATGCAAGAACAGGTGCGTTACCCGTTCGCCGACATCTAAGGCGCATGTCGATCTCCGGGCGTTTGTTTCCTTTGCGAGCGAGGCGCCGGTTTGCCGCTCGAGATAAGTTACAATGACGAGGCCGCCCCGCTCTTCCAGGATTTCAGAGTTTTCGATCCGGATGCGGAAGGCCGGGTTCTTTCCCCAGTAATCGCGCAGCCCTTTCAGAAGGACCTCGCGTTCGGCGGTCCTGCCGTCCGGCTCGACGATCCGGAAACCGGGTCCGAGAAAACCCGCGATCTCCTCCTCGAAGCGATCCTGTTGCAGGCGTCCCGTCACCCACCCCTCGATAGCGGCGTGCATGCGCACCACCTCATCGCAAGCTCTCTCTCTGTTCGACATCTGTTTGCCTCCTGAGTTCCGGATACTGCATCGGGCTGGAGGCGCGGTCCTTCACGCTCAACAGTATGAATTCAGGCCACGTCAGCCCACGAATCCATCCGCGAGGAGCTTCTGCACCGATGCTCGTGCTTCCATGCCCGCCTTCCAGGCGACCAGGTTCGGGAAAGCCGCAAGATCGACGCCATCGCCCTCGAGCCATGTCGAAATCGGGTAGAGGTAGAAATCCGCCAGCGTCGGTTCGGGACCGAGGAGATAGGGGCCGGTGATGCGCGGCTCGAGATAGGCACAGCTTGCCGTCATGGTTTCGGGCACCGTGGCGGCCATGTCGTCAAGAGCCGCCTGTGCGCTTGCCCAGCGCCGACCGCGAAAACGGTGCGCGTGGTTCACATGCATGGTCGAGGCGAGATAATACATCAGCTCACGCATCCGCGCGCGATGCAGCGGATCGGCAGGAACGAATTGCGGCAACGCGGTTTCGCCCAGGTATTCAAGGATCGCGCCGATCTCGGTCAGCGGGCCTTCGGGGGTGATGAGCGTCGGCACGCGTCCCTTCTCGTTCACGGCGAGGTAGGCGGCACCGGTCTGCTCGCCCTCCTTCAGGTTGAGCCGGATCGGCTCCCAATGCACGCCTTCGTTCAGCAACGCGACAGCTCCGACCGCGATCGAGTTGGGGGCGCAATAGAGTTTCAGCATGACTGTCCGTCCTTCTCAGTAGTGCGTTCTGGCATCGGCACGCTCAATGGGATCGAGGTGCGGAATGGCGTTGAAACCGGCAAGGAACGTGCCCTCGTCGCGAACATGCAGTCGGTGCAGCGAGGTATTCCAGATCGGCAGCATGATGTGGCTCATCTTCTGGATGTCCAGATCGAGTATATGCCGGATCACCATGCCGATCACGCCCCCCGAGGTCACGCAGAGAACATGACGCCCCGGCTTCGCCGCATCGGCCAGAAGGGCACGCACCCTGTCCTCGAACGCATGATAGGGCTCGGCGCCCGCGATCTCGGCCGCCTGCCACGCGGCAAAGACCTTGGGCATGTGGGTGGCAAAGGTGTCGCCCGTGGGCAGCGGCTCGCCCTTCACGCGGTGGAGGTCGTCGGAAAGCTGGTAGTAATCTATCTCGTTCAGCCGGGCGTCTTCATCTGCGGTCAACCCCAGGCCGGCGACGGTTTCCCTGTGCCGCCGCATGGTGCCCGAGACAACATGATCAAACTGCACTTCGTGCTCGCGGAGCCAGTCGCCCAGCCAGCTAGCCTGCCGGTGACCGAGATCGCTCAACCGGTCATAGTCGGCTTCCGTGGTCGCGTGGCTATTGGCCTGTCCGTGACGGACGAGCGTGATCTGACCCATGTCGGCCTCCCTTGCTTCCGCGCCTAGCCGATTGTCCGCCACTTGCCAATGCGGCCGGTGATGAGGACTTGACCCGGCCTC
This sequence comes from Silicimonas sp., assembly GCA_022340315.1. GTDB lineage: Bacteria > Pseudomonadota > Alphaproteobacteria > Rhodobacterales > Rhodobacteraceae > JAJDOD01. The sequence continues at coordinate 11,158 of JAJDOD010000176.1, forward strand.
TCCCTTGCCCGACACCCTTGGCCCATGAGTGCCGGACGCCTGACCATTGATCTCGACGCCATCGCTGCGAATTGGGCGTCGCTGGACGCCATGTCCACAGAGCACGTCGAAACTGCGGCGGTCATCAAGGCGGATGCTTATGGTCTGTCTTCGCGGGTGGTCGGCAAGCGGCTTGCCGCCGCTGGCGTGCGGACGTTCTTCGTCGCCGTGGCCGAGGAAGGCGTGGCGTTGCGTCCCGTCGTGGGCGACGCGGATATCTTCGTCTTTTCTGGCCACATGTCTGGCGACACCGAATTGATCGAGCGCGCGGGCCTGATCCCGCTGCTCAACTCGCCCGAACAGGTGACGCGGCATTTCTCTCTGGCAGCAGGCCGTCCGTTCGGCGTGCAGCTTGACACCGGCATGAACCGCCTGGGCATGGAGGCCGGTGACTGGGAGGCGCTTTCGTCCGAGTTGATGGACGCCGGGCCCCGGCTGGTGATGAGCCACCTCGCCTGCGCCGACGAACCGGACAATCCGATGAACCACCTGCAGCTCAGGACCTTCCGCGAAATGACCGACGGTATCGCGCACCGGCGCTCGCTGGCGGCCACAGGGGGCATCCTGATGGGGCCGGAGTATCATTTCGACATGACGCGCCCTGGCGTCGGGCTTTACGGTGGACTGCCCTACTCCGACGCAACGCCCGTTGTCCGGCTCGACGTGCCGGTGATCCAGACGCGCATCGTTCGGCCCTTCGAGACTGTGGGATATGCCAATGCCTGGGAAGCCACGGTCGAAAGCTGCATCGCCACGATTGCAGCTGGCTATGCCGACGGGCTGATCCGTGCGATGGGGCCGAAAGCCCAGGCCTTTGCGGGCGAAACGCCGTGCCCCTTCGTGGGTCGGGTCTCGATGGACCTGATCACGGTTGATGTGTCGCATCTGGATGATGTCCCCGAGTATCTGACCCTGATCGGACCGATGCAGGGGGTCGATGCCGTCGCGGACGCGGCGGGGACCATCGGATACGAAATTCTGACATCGCTCGGCGCGCGCTATGAGAGGGAGTACGTATGAGCTTCCTGGCCGCGATCGGACGGATTGTCCTCGGCGTGCTGGCGGCCATCGGCCAGGCGACACTGTTCGCGCTGGACACCGTCAGCCACCTGGTCCGCCCACCCTTCTACCCGCGCGAACTGGCAAGCGCGGTAATGCAGATCGGGTATTTCTCGCTTCCCGTCGTCGGTTTGACGACGATTTTCACCGGAGGTGCGCTGGCCTTGCAGATCTACGCCGGCGGCGCGCGCTTCTCGGCCGAGGCGGTGGTGCCACAGATCGTCGCCATCGGCATGGTGCGCGAATTGGGACCCGTGCTCGTGGGCCTGATGATCGCGGCGCGGGTGACCTCCAGCATCGCCGCCGAGATCGCCACAATGAAAGTGACCGAGCAGATTGACGCGCTGGTGACACTTTCGACCAACCCGATGAAGTACCTTACGCTCCCCCGCGTGCTGGCCGCGACACTGGTGATGCCGATCCTGGTGGCCGTCGGCAATGTCATCGGGATCATGGGAGGCTACCTCGTCGGCGTGAACCGGCTGGGCTTCAACGCAGGCACCTACATCCGGAACACCATCGACTTCCTGGAACCGTCCGACATCGCGACCTCGCTCGCCAAGGGCGCGGTGTTCGGATTCCTCGCGGCGCTGATGGGATGCTACTACGGAATGCAGTCCGGGCGCGGCGCGCAGGGCGTGGGCCGGGCAACCAAGAGCGCGGTGGTGGCGGCAAGCGTGCTGATCCTTGCGGCGAACTTCATTCTGACAGAACTGTTCTTCGCCGCATGATCGAGCTTCGGGACGTACATAAATCCTTCGGGCCCAAGCAGGTGCTGCGCGGCGTCGACCTGACCATCGGGCGCGGCAAGAGCATGGTCATCATCGGCGGCTCGGGCACCGGCAAGTCGGTGGCGCTGAAGTGCATCCTGGGGCTGATCCCGCCGGACAAGGGCCTGATCACGGTCGACGGGGATGACGTGACCCGGCTCAGGCAGGGCTCGGCCGAGCGTGACGAATTCCTTGCGCGCTTCGGGATGCTGTTCCAGGGCGGCGCGCTTTTCGACTCGCTTACGGTGTGGCAGAACGTGGCCTTCCGGCTGTTGCGCGGATCGCTGAAGAAATCAAAGGACGAAGCGCGCGAGATCGCCATCGAGAAGCTGCGGCGCGTCGGCCTGACGCCGGACGTGGCCGAGCTGTTCCCGGCCGAGCTTTCGGGCGGAATGCAGAAGCGTGTCGGTCTGGCGCGCGCGATCGCGGCAGAGCCCGAGATCATCTTTTTCGATGAACCTACAACCGGCCTCGATCCCATCATGGCGGGTGTCATCAACGAACTGATCCGGGAAATCGTTGTCGAAATGGGCGCCACCGCAATGACGATCACCCATGACATGACAAGCGTCCGCGCGATTGCCGACGACGTCGCCATGCTGCACGGCGGCAAGATTCGCTGGACCGGTCCCGTGGCCGAGATGGACGCGAGCGGCGATCCTTATGTTACGCAGTTCATCTCGGGCAGTCCCGAAGGCCCCATCGAGACGGTTCGCTGAGAACACCCGGCCTCGCCGCCTTGAACTACACCTCTCAACGCCCATTCTGGCAGTGATATCAGTGATCTGGCCGCCGGTTTGACGCCGGGACAAGGTTGAACTTTCACGACCGGATCACGCAGCATTCGATTGCACATTTGCAACAGACTGGTTCCATTTTGGAAACAACTCGAATTGCGACTCGGTCTAACGGAATTTTAAGAAAATCATCCCTAACTGCTGCCGGGGTGGCAGGACGCATGGAGCTGCACATGGACGTCTTCGGCCCTCTCATCCACCTTGTTCTAAGAAGCGTGGTGGTCCTTTTTCCGATGACGGTTGGCTGGCTGGCCTTCCGGCGGCTGGCCTTGTCGACCAGCGGAAACGCCTGGGTCTACTCTGCGATGTTCCTGTTCGCGGCGGTCACATCGGCAGCCGTCATGCCCTGGACACTTGGGCTGTCCGCAATCAACTGGGTGATGCTGATACTGGCCCTGATATCCCCGATGTTCTGGATCGGCGTCATCTTTCTCTGCGACACCGGGCGCACCGGCCGCTATGGCACGGATGCCTTGGAAAGCGGCGCGAAATTTGTATGGCACCACGTTTCATCGAGTGCGGGGCAACAGGACCATGCCACAACTCCCCTACCGATGTTCCGCCACACATCCGAACCTGAGGCAGCCTCGCCGGAGACCCCGGCCGGATATTCCACCGCGACAAGAACACTTCTGGCGCTGGCAAGGGATATCCGCAGCAACCCGACATCCGAACAGCGCCGCCCCAGGCGGCTGCCGCCCCCCGAAAAGCGCGAACTCCCCTTCCTCCGGGATGCGCCGCGGGCCTGATGCCGCTTGCCAGTCCCCGGCCCTGCGGGCAAGAAGGCGGCATGGCGAAAACGGCGAGTTATTCCTGCTCGAATTGCGGCGCGGCCCATTCCAAATGGTCCGGCCGCTGCGACGACTGCGGGGCCTGGAACACCATCTCGGAAGATGTGCCGCTTTCGGCCGGCCCGTCCGCGAAAGGGCTGGGCGCCGCGCGCGGCCGGGGGATCGAGTTGAGCGATCTTGCCGCGGATGAGGCCGAGCGCCCGCGCAGCCGCTCGGGCCTGGACGAGTTCGACCGGGTCCTGGGCGGCGGGCTGGTGCCTGCCAGTGCCGTTCTGGTCGGCGGCGATCCGGGCATCGGAAAATCGACCCTGTTGCTGCAGGCGGCGGCGGCCTTCGCAAAAGCCGGGCTGACTTCGGTCTATGTCTCGGGCGAAGAAGCAACGAACCAGGTGCGAATGCGCGCCCGTCGGCTGGGGCTTGAGAACGCGCCGGTAAAGCTGGCCGCCGAGACCAATCTACGCAACATACTGACAACGCTTGAAAAAGAAGCGCCGGATGTCGCGATCATCGATTCGATCCAGACCATGTGGCTGGACACGGTCGAAAGCGCACCGGGCTCGGTTTCCCAGGTGCGCGCCGCCGCGCATGAACTGACCACCTTCGCCAAGCGTCGCGGAATAGCGGTCATCCTGGTTGGGCACGTCACCAAGGAAGGCCAGATCGCCGGTCCGCGCGTGGTCGAGCACATGGTGGACACGGTGCTCTATTTCGAGGGCGAGCGCGGGCACCAGTTCCGCATCCTGCGCGCGGTCAAGAACCGTTTCGGACCGGCCGACGAGATCGGCGTGTTCGAAATGACCGGCCAGGGTCTGGCGCAGGTCGCCAACCCCTCGGCGCTGTTTCTCTCGGATCAGGAGGCGCAACTTCCCGGCAGCGCGGTCTTCGCCGGGATCGAGGGCACGCGGCCGGTTCTCTGCGAGTTTCAGGCACTGGTCTCGCCCGCTCCTGCCGGTCAGGCGCGGCGCTCGGTCGTGGGCTGGGACGGCGGCCGGCTGGCGATGATCCTCGCCGTTCTTGAAAGCCGCTGCGGTATCCCGTTCGCAGGCCTTGACGTCTATCTCAACGTCGCTGGAGGTCTCAGGATCAGCGAACCCGCCGCGGATCTGGCTGTGGCAGCGGCGCTACTTTCGGCACGCGAAGACGCCGCACTGCCGCGACGCACTGTCGTTTTCGGCGAAATCAGCCTATCAGGAAGCGTACGGCCCGTCGGGCAGACGGAAACGCGACTGAAAGAAGCCGAGAAACTCGGCTTTGAAGCCGCGATTGTGCCTGAGCGGAGCAAGTTGGGACGGAATGCCGGGATACGGGTGCAGAAGATGCCCGATCTGGCAGCGCTGGTGGGCAATATTTTTGGCGCCGGTTAAGGCAGGACAGAGACGGGACAAGACATGGACGGCTTTACCATAATCGACGGCATCGTGGCCGTTATCATCCTGTTATCCGCGGTGTTGGCCTATTCGCGCGGTTTCGTTCGCGAGGCACTTTCGATCGGCGGATGGGCTCTTGCCGCAGTCGTCGCCTATATCTTTGCCCCGGCCGTGCAACCGCTCATCAACGAAATCGGACCTGTCAGGGATTTCCTGGGCGAATCCGGCGAGTTGACCATGATCGCCGCCTTCGCGGTGGTCTTCGCGGCAGGCTTGATCGTGTTCTCGGTTCTGACGCCGCTTTTCGCAGGCGCGGTTCAACGCTCGGCGCTGGGCGGGATTGACCGCGGACTGGGCTTTATCTTTGGCGTCGTACGCGGTGCCGTTCTGGTCGGCATCGCATTCCTCGTCTACGAACGCGTGATCGTCTCCGATCCAATCCCGATGGTCGACGAAAGCCGCACGGCGGTGGTATTCGCCCAGCTTTCCGAGCGGCTTGACGAACAGATGCCCAGCGATCTGCCCGGCTGGATTGCAGCACGTTATGACGAACTGATCAGCAAGGCGCAGTGAAAGACTGCCGTTACGTCACTTTGAAAATCGACGGGAAAACGCAGCGTTTCCAATTTGGAGACATAGGCGAATATGGCAAATCTGCCATTTCCGGTACATGACGAAAACAACCCAACTGTTTCGATAGCTGAAACATGAAGGCTTGATTTCAAGTACTTACTGAAGATCGGGTAGAGCTTGCGGCTGGATTGTTTCCAAGTGCTCGCGGCCCCGCGGAACCGCGCATCACAACTGGGCCTCGGGTTTCACAAACTCGCCCTCAAAGAGATGAATTGCGCCCTAGTGCTGACAAGTCGGGATGGCACAAACAGCCTCGTAAAGCGGACCGGCGAGTGGTTCCAAAGGTCCGCGTAGCGAGTGAGTGAGTTGGGCGTCGGGGTGGCCGTTGTTGGCTCCCGGCGCCTCTTGTTTCGGGCCCCGTGTCAGGTTTGCGTTTGCCGAGTTCGCCCCGCGTCCCAAGTGACACCCGTCCGGTGCAACAAATGCGAAGGCCCGCGAAGAACTCAGCGGGCCTTCGGCTTTTTTGCACTGCAGCACGTGACAGCTACATGACAACGCGCTACATAAGCCGTGCTGCTGCCAGTAGAGCTTTATGAATGTCCCAGCCCCCGCGCGCTCTGACCACCGATCCCTTCGATGACGACAAGCTGCGAGAGGAATGCGGGATCTTCGGCGTCACCGGTGTGGCCGAAGCGGCCAACTTCGTCGCACTCGGCCTGCACGCGCTTCAGCACCGGGGCCAGGAGGCAGGCGGCATCGTCACCTACGAGCCGAACGAGGGCTTCAATTCCGCCCGGCGCTTCGGGCTTGTGCGCGACAATTTCACCAAACAGGACGTGATCGGCACGCTTCCCGGCGCGCTGGCCATCGGCCACGTGCGCTATTCCACCGCCGGGTCGAAGGGGCACACGCAGATCCGCGACGTTCAGCCGTTCTTCGGCGAGTTCTCGATGGGCGGCGCGGCGATCGCGCATAACGGCAATATCACCAATGCCGACGCGCTGCGACGCGAGTTGATCGAGCGCGGCTCGATCTTCCAGTCAAGTTCGGACAGCGAATGCATCATTCACCTGATGGCGCGCTCGCTGCAGAAGACCGTGCCGGAGCGGATGAAGGACGCCTTGCGCCGGGTCGAGGGCGCGTTCAGCGTCGTCGCCATGACGCGCACCAAGCTGATCGGCGTGCGCGATCCGCTGGGCGTGCGACCGCTGGTGCTGGGTCGCGTCGGTAGCGACGGCTGGGCGCTGTCGTCCGAGACTTGCGGGCTGGACATCATCGGCGCCGCTTTCGTGCGCGAGGTCGAGCCGGGCGAGATGGTCGTGATCGAGAATGACACGGTGGTAAGCCACCGGCCATTCGAGGCGAGAAAATCGCGGTTCTGCATCTTTGAGCACGTTTATTTCTCGCGCCCCGACAGCACGCTGAACGGCCGCTCGGTCTATGAGACTCGTTCGGCCATCGGCGCGGAGCTGGCCAAGGAAGCGCCGGTCGAGGCCGACCTGGTCTGCCCGGTGCCCGACAGCGGCACGCCGGCGGCGATCGGCTATTCCCAGCAATCGGGCATACCCTACGCGATGGGAATCATCCGCAACCAGTACATGGGCCGGACCTTCATCGAGCCGACCGAGCAGATCCGCAACATGGGCGTGCGGCTGAAGCTCAACGTCAACCGGGCGCTGATCAAGGGCAAGCGCGTGATCCTTGTCGATGACAGCGTGGTGCGCGGCACGACAAGCCGGAAGATCAAGGAGATGGTGCTCGATGCCGGCGCGGCCGAGGTGCATTTCCGCATCGCCAGCCCGCCGACCGCCTGGCCCTGTTTCTATGGCGTTGACACGCCCCAGCGCGAGAAGCTGCTGGCCGCGACCATGAGCGAGGAGGAGATGCGCGAGCATCTCGGCGTCGACAGCCTGAAATTCATCTCGCTCGACGGACTGTACCGCGCCGTCGGAGAAGCGAACGGCAGGGACGCGAACGCCCCGGCCTATTGCGATGCGTGCTTCTCGGGCGAGTACCCGGTGGCACCGTCTGACCAGATCGAGAGAGGCTTTCTGCTGAAAGCGGCCGAGTAGCCCTAGCCCAGCACACTTGGCCAGTTCTTATCCGCCTCTTCGATATGGTGCCGCTTGCGCACCGCCCAGAGCGCGCGGACGGATTTCGAATAGTTCAGGTAGAGCCGGTCGTCGTGGATGCTCCATGCCGCGGGGTCGGTCGTCGCGACATAGCCCTTCGAGACCGCGTAGGCACAGTAGCCGCCATACTTGGGTGCATACTTCTCGGGATTTCCATCAAACGTGGACTTGTTCTCGGCGCTGGCGAACCGCAACTTTGCGCCGTTCCAGTCCGACGTGATGTCGGGAGAGCCCTCGACCGGCTTGCCTTCGGTGAAATAGGCGACCGGGTCGTAACCCTGGATGGCGATCCCGTCAGTGGCAAAGACCGGCGGTTCGGCAGCCATCGCGGGGCGGTTCAGAAGCGCGACGACGGGAACGGCGGCGGCACTTGCAAGAAAGGCGCGGCGGGTGGGCATGGATGTCTCCAGGACGGTTGCGTTGCAGGCAAGGTGGCGGTTTCCCTCTTCCGGCGAAAGGGGACTGACGGTCATGTGAAGGGCTGGGCGCTCCCCCGTGAGAAGTGTTACAGTTAACCGAGCCCCTGAGGAGAGCAGATGGACCTCGCATCCGATCCGCGCTGGCAGCGCTTCAATGACGCCTCGCGCCCCTGCCTCTGTTGCGGGCGCGTCTTTTCTGGCGTTTTCGATATCGGCTACGACCACCCGGACCCCTGGCCGCACGGAAACCGGGGTGCGAGCGGCCAGGACGTTCTTTCGGTCGGCACCGACACTCTGAGCGCCGACCTCTGCCGGTGGGGCGAGTACCGCTTCATCCGCTGCGTGCTGCCGATCCCGATCATCGGGACCGACGAGCGCTTCGCCTTCGGCCCCTGGGGCAGTGTGAACCCGGCGAATTTCGACCGTTATGTGCAGGCCGATCTGGAGGGCGATTCCGAGCGATTCGAGGGCTGTTTCGCCTGGTTGATGAACCGGCTTCCCGGTTTCGAGTTCGACGATTGGCTGCCCTGCAACCTGCTTCCCGGCGCGGCGGGCCAGCGCCCGGTGCTGGAGGTTCACGACGGCGCGCATGAACTGGCGGTTCTGCAGGAGACGGGCATCACCTTCGACCAGTTGCTGGATATCTATGCCGCCGCCGGTCAGGACATCCGGCCGCATCTTCTGCAGTCCTGAGGGGTTTCGCCGCCTTCGGCGGCGATCCGCCGGGGAGGCGCTGCCTCCCCGGACCCCTCCGGGATATTTTACCCAGAAAGAAGAGGCGTGGCGTGGACGGCTTGACCCCGGCGGGTCAGCCCGCCATTCAGGAGAAAAACCGGAGCAGTCATGGCCGCGCCCAAGCCGTTCTCACGTTACGAATTCCTGATCGCCTGGCGCTATCTGCGCGCCAAGCGCGCCGAAGGCGGCGTGAGCGTGATGACCTGGATTTCGCTGATCGGGATCATGCTGGCCGTGGCGGCCCTGATCATCACCCTCGCGGTGCGCTCCGGATTCCGCGATGAGTTCGTTTCAACCATCCTCGGCGCAAATGCGCACGTGACCGTCTATGCGACGGCGGAAGCAGAGGCCAACGGCAATTTCTCCAACACAATCGCCGACTACGCGGACTGGGCCGAGGCGCTCGCCGCGGTGCCCGGCGTTCAGCGCGCCGCGCCATTGGTGAGGGGCCAGGCGATGGGGGTGTTCCGACGCGAGAACACAGGACTGGATGTCTATGGCATCGCCCCCGAGGACCTGCGGGACATTCCCCGGATCGCGGACCCCGAAACTTCGCTCGGGTCGCTCGATGAGTTCGAAAGCGGCATAGCCATCGGGCGCGAAGCGGCGCGGCAACTGGGGGTCGGTTTGGGCGACGTGCTGCGGCTGATCAACCCCAACGGCACGGTTACCGCCTTCGGCACGAGTCCGCGCGTCAACGAGTACCGGATCGTCTATATCTTCAATTCGGGCCGTTACGACGTGGACCTGACGCGCGCCTACCTGCCGTTTGCCGAGGCGCAGGTCTATTTCAACCGCGAAGGCGTGGCGGATGAACTGGAGGTGATCGTCGATGACCCCGAAGCCATCGACGCGCTGACGCCGCACCTGCTGGCGGCTGTCGGTGATCGCGGCCTGACCTGGAGCTGGAAACAGCGGGCCGGAGGGTTCCTGCGGGCACTCGAAGTCGAAGACACGGTCATGTTCGTTCTGATGAGCGTTCTGGTACTGATCGCGTCGATGAACATCATCAGCGGGCTTGTCATGCTGGTGAAGAACAAGGGACGCGACATCGGCATCCTGCGCACCATCGGGCTGACGGAAGGCTCGGTCATGCGCGTTTTCTTCCTGACGGGCGCGCTGGTCGGCACCATCGGGACAATTCTTGGCGTGATCGTGGGCTGCCTCTTCGCTGTCTACTTCGACCAGATCCTCGCATTGGTGAACGGCGCGTCCGGCGGCGGGGTCTGGGATGCCTCCGTCCGGGGCATCTACCGGCTGCCCGCCAAGCTGGAACTGAACGACGTGCTGAGCGCCGTGGCACTGTCGCTGGTGCTGTCCTGGGGCATCACGCTCTTCCCGGCCCGGCGCGCGGCACGGATGAACCCGGTGGAGGCGCTACGCTATGAGTGACGCGCTGAAGCTCGAGGGCATTTCCAAGACCTACAACCGGGGCAAGCCCAATGCGCTGACGGTGCTGGACGAGGCCGAGCTGGTGCTGGCATCGGGCGAGGTGGTGGCGCTGGTCGCACCTTCGGGCGCGGGCAAGTCGACGCTCCTGCACATCGCGGGGCTTCTGGATACGGCGGATGCCGGCGCGGTGGTGGTCGGCGGGACCGACATGACCCGCAAGGCGGACGCCGAACGGACACGGGTGCGGCGGCAGGAGGTCGGCTTCGTCTACCAGTTCCATCACCTGTTGCCCGAGTTCACGGCACTGGAGAACGTCATGCTGCCGCAATGGGCGAACGGCGTGGCCGAGGCGCAGGCACGCGAGCACGCGATGGCGCTCCTCGCGCGCGTCGGTGTCGAGGGACGGGCGGGGAACCGGCCCGCGGCGCTTTCCGGCGGCGAGCAGCAGCGGGTGGCGTTCTGCCGCGCACTTGCGAACAGACCACGCGTCCTCCTGGCGGACGAGCCGACGGGGAACCTGGACCCCGCCACCTCGGACACCGTCTTTGCAGCCTTGATGGAACTGGTGCGTGAAACCGGGCTGGCAGCACTCATCGCGACACACAACCCCGAGCTTGCCGCGCGCATGGATCGCACCGTGCGATTGGAGGGCGGGCAACTTCTCTGAATTTGCGCTGCATCAATGCAGCCCGCGCGCGCCAGTGATTGGCTGGGCGCAATGGAGATCTGCCACATGCGCCTCGCCCTCTTTCTCGCCCTGATGACCACCCCTGCCCTCGCGCAGGATGCCGAGGAGGGCGCCGCCGCCTTTTTCAATCACTGCGCCGGTTGCCACGGGCAGGCGGCAGCGGGCGACGGACCGATGGCCTCGCTCCTGGCGGTGCCCCCGGCGGACCTGACCGGCCTTGCGGAACGCAACGGCGGCGACTTTCCACTGAAGCGCGTCGCCCAGCGGATCGACGGCACGACCGAAGTGCGGGCGCACGGCGGGCCGATGCCCGTCTTCGGGCTGCTGCTCGACGGGCCCACGGTGGTCATTGCGGCACCCGATGGCTCGGACGTGACGCTGCCCGAGGGGATTGCGAATATCGTGGCATGGCTGATGGAGGTACAACGATGAAACGGCTTGTTCTTCTGGCTGTCTGCCTTGCCGGTCCGGTCTGGGCCGAGGGCGACCCGGTGGCGGGCGAAGGCGTCTTTCAGACGTTCTGCTCGGCCTGCCACGGGACGGATGCGCAGGGCAACGGCCCGATGAGCGGGATACTGACGGTCGAACCGCCGGACCTGACGGCGCTGGCGCTCTCGAATGACGGGGTGTTTCCCGTTTTCCGGGTGGTGCGCCAGATCGACGGCCGCGACCCGATGTTGGCGCATGGCGGCGAGATGCCGCTTTTCGGGGCCCTGTTCGACTTCCCCGATGGCTCGATCGCCAGCGAGACGGGGCAGCCGATCATCACCGCGCAGCCGATCGCCGACGTGGCGGCCTGGCTGGAAAGCGTGCAGGACTGACGGAACCATTTCAGCCTTCCCGAGTTGTCAGGACAGCAACCCGAAAGGAGGTTCACGATGAACTGGGACCAAATCGAAGGCAACTGGAAGCAATTCAAGGGCAAGGCCCAGGAATACTGGGGCGACCTCACCGACGACGAGCTTGACCAGGCACAAGGTCAGCGCGAACAGATGGTCGGCCTGATCCAGGAGAAGTACGGCAAGGCTCGCGCCGAAGCCGAACAGGAAGTTGACGAGTGGCGTGCGCGCCTGAACTGATCAGGTGAGTACGTTCTTAGGGAAGCCGGGCCGATTGGGGCCCGGTTTTTCCGTTTACTTGACCTTCTTGCCCGCGATCATCGTATCGGACTTGCCAGAGCCATGATTGGCGGTGGCCAGCACCTTGGGCTGTTCCTTCTTGGGCTTCTTGGCTTCCTTGTTACCGCGGTTCTTGTTCTTGGACATGGGGTTTCTCCTGAGCGTGCCGCCGGGGCGGGATGCCGGGGCGGGTCTTGCCTTCAGAAGATCAGGGTTGCCTGAGAGAGTGTCAGGGCGATGATCCCTTGAGCAGCAGGCTGCGCCTGCTGAAACGTTAGATATGCGTGTCGGGGGTGCCGCGCAAGTGGGCGTAGGGTGCGGTTTCACCGCACCACTGGCGGGTGCAAGTGTAGTGAAATTGAAGCCAACACGACGCTTTCTAGGAGACCCAGAATTGGCGGTTTACCTCGCCAGCCTGATGATAAACACGAACTTGCTTGAATACCTCGTCTGCATCCGAGTTCTCTCCGCAAAGTCGGTTGGCCGCGGACCAATCAACTTCGGACCGCTGCACAGCTTGAATTAGAATTGAACTTTCTGTTTCTTCATCGACCGACAATTGAATTACACCAATTCCATGTTGAGCCGAAAGCATGCGAAGTTCCTCGAGCGTTCCT
>JAJDOD010000002.1 GCA_022340315.1 Silicimonas sp.
TCTACCAGCACTGACTGGTCCGATCCTGTAGGGACGGCCCCGGTCAGGTTTCCGCTGTCCCCACCGTCTTGCCCCCTTTTTGTCGATAAGCTTCCGCCCCATGTTCCGTTTTCTCGAATCTCTCGTCGATCCCTATTGCGATTATCCGCAGGAAGATCGGCCCCCGACGCGGCTTTGGCCGTTTCTCGCACGGTACATGGTGCCGTTCCGGCGCGTGTTCGCGCTGACCGCCGTCTTCACCATCTTCGTGGCCGCGATCGAAATCTGGATGATCGCCTATGTCGGGCGGCTGGTGGACATGCTGGCCGGGTCCGAGCGCGAGACGTTCTGGGCCGAGCATGGCGTGGAAATGCTGCTTGTGGCGCTGTTCCTGCTGCTTCTTCGTCCGGTCTTGCAGATGGTGGATGTGGGACTTCTGAACAACGCCATCCTGCCGAACTTCGGCACGCTGATCCGGTGGCGGGCGCACAGCCATGTCCTCCGGCAGTCGGTGGGTTGGTTCGAGAATGATTTCGCGGGGCGGATCGCGAACCGGATCATGCAAACCCCGCCCGCCGCCGGTGAGGCGGTGTTCCAGGTGTTCGACGCGATGGCCTATGCGATTGCTTATGTCATCGGGGCGCTGATCCTTCTGGGCGAGGCCGATGCGAGGCTGGCCATTCCGCTTGCGATCTGGCTGGTGCTTTACGGCGCGCTGGTTGCCTGGACGGTGAAGCGAGTGACCCCGGCCTCGCAGGCCGCGTCGGATGCGCGGAGCGCCGTGACGGGTCGGGTTGTGGACAGCTATACCAACATCCACTCGGTGAAGATGTTCGCGCATACCGAGGGCGAGAAGGCCTATGCGAAAGAGGCGATCGAGAGCGCGCGGGTGACGTTCCAGGCCGAGATGCGGATTATCACGGTGATGGATGTGGGGCTGACCCTGATCAACGGTTTCCTCGTTGTCGCGGTCGTTGGCTGGGCGATCTGGCTCTGGTCGGTTGGCGCGGCGAGCATCGGTGTGGTGGCGATTGCCTCGTCCCTGGTGTTGCGCCTGAACGCGATGACCGGCTGGATCATGTGGGCGCTGACCAGTTTCTTCTCGAACCTCGGGGTCGTGAAGGAGGGGATGCAGACGATTGCGCGGCCGATAACGCTGTTGGACAAGCCGGATGCGCGGCCCTTGCCGTCAGGTCCGGGACGGATCGAGTTCGATGGTCTGTCGCATCATTACGGACGCGAAGGCGGCGGGTTGGATCATGTGAGCCTGGTGGTGGAGCCCGGCCAGAAGGTCGGATTGGTGGGGCGTTCTGGTGCGGGCAAGTCGACATTGGTCAAGCTGCTCTTGCGGTTCTACGACGCCGAAGCGGGCCGGATCCTGATCGACGGCCGGGACATCTCGGATGTGACGCAGGACAGTTTGCGCGCGCGTATCGGCATGGTTCAGCAGGACAGTTCGCTTCTCCATCGTTCGGTGCGCGACAACATTCTTTACGGTCGGCCCGACGCCACCGAGGAAGAGGTGCGCGCCGCAGCGCGGAAGGCCGAGGCCGAGGCGTTCATTTGCGACCTTGAAGATCCGGAAGGCCGGAAAGGCTACGAGGCCCATGTCGGCGAACGAGGTGTGAAGTTGTCGGGCGGCCAGAGGCAGCGGATCGCACTGGCACGGGTGATCTTGAAGGACGCCCCGATCCTGCTTCTGGACGAGGCCACGAGCGCGCTTGACAGCGAGGTTGAGGCGGCGATCCAGTCGACGCTTTACGGCATGATGGAGGGCAAGACGGTGATCGCGATCGCGCATAGGCTGTCGACGGTGTCGCAGATGGACCGGATACTCGTGCTGGACGAAGGGCGGATTGTCGAGGACGGTACGCATGAAGCGCTTTTGGCGGCGGGTGGGCTATATTCCAGGTTCTGGAACCGCCAGTCGGGCGGGTTCCTGAACACCACGGAGGCGGCAGAGTGAGGTATCCGGAGCCGGGAGACGACAGGCTGAAGGCGGATCCAATCCCCGAGATCTATCGGCGTCTCGCGGACACGATCGAGCCTTTCAGGCTGGCCGACGGGCCTCCTCCACAAAGTTTCTGGCCGTTTCTGCGCTGGGCGCTGGAAGGTTCGGGGACACAGATCAAGATCGCGGTGGCGGCGTCGATTTCGGTGGGGATCACGACGATTGCCGGGTTCTACCTGATTGGCTGGCTGATCGACGAAGCGCAGGCGGTCGGTCCGGGGTTCCTGGCCTCGCATGGCTGGGTGATGGCTCTGTTTGCGGTATTCTACCTGGTGGTCTGGCCGATCTCTCTGGTCGCGAACGCCGCGTTCAACTCGGTAACGCTCGGGCCCAACCTTTATTCGCTGGTCCTCTCGCGGATCCAGCGGCACACGCTTGGGCAAAGCCTGACGTTCTTCGACAACGATTTCGCCGGACGCATCGCACAGAAAAGCCAGCAGACGTCGCGGGCAGTGACCGATGTGGTTCTGGAGGTGACCAACATTTTCGGCAACGCTCTGTCGGCAGCCATAGGTGCGTCGGTGATGCTGGCCTTTGTCGACTGGCGGTTGGGACTGGTGCTGATCGGTTGGCTCGCGGCCTATGGCGTGCTGATGTATTTCTACATTCCGCGCGTGCGGCAGAAGTCCAAGCTGCGTGCCGCACGTCGTGCGGTGGTTACCGGGCAGATCGTGGATACGATCACCAATGTTGCGACGGTGAAGCTGTTTGCGCATGGCGATGCCGAGGAGAATGCGACCAACAAGGCTTTGGCGGGTTTTCGCGAGGCAGGGATCAGCTGGGCCAGCACGGTGGTGACATTCCGGTTGTTCATCTTCACGCTGGCGGGTGTGTTGCCGGTGGCGCTGATTGGTCTCGCGCTCTGGCTCTGGTCGCAGGGGGCGGCGACGGCGGGCGATATCGCGACGGCGGGTCTCGTGGCGACGCGGCTTTCGACGATGACGGGCTGGGTCAGTTTCGCGGCGCTGGGGATCTTTACCAATATCGGCGAGATCGAAGACGGGATCCGTACCCTGACCCCGCAACATTCGATCACCGACCGGACTGATGCGGTTGAGCCGGAGCGCAGCAAGGGGGCGGTCAGATTCCAGGATGTTTCCTTCGGCTACGGGACCGATCGGGCAGCGGTGAGAGCGTTCGATCTGGATATCCTGCCGGGCGAGAAGGTGGCGCTTGTTGGCGCTTCGGGGGCCGGGAAGAGTACGGTGACCTCGCTTTTGCTGCGGCTCTACGACGTGGAAGAGGGGCGCATCCTGCTGGATGGGGTCGATATCAGGTCACTGACGCAGGACGGGCTGCGACGGCAAATCGCGATGGTTCGGCAGGAAACGGCGATGTTCAACCGTTCGGCCCTGGAGAACATCAGGTACGGATCGCCCTGGGCCTCGGTCGAGGAGGTCGAGGAGGCTGCGCGCAAGGCAGAGGCGCATGAGTTCATTCTCGGACTCAGGGATCACTTCGGGCGGGAGGGCTACGCCGCTCACCTGGGCGAGCGCGGTGTGAAGCTCTCCGGCGGTCAGCGGCAGAGGATCGCCCTTGCCCGTGCGATTCTGAAAGACGCGCCGATCCTGGTTCTGGATGAGGCGACCAGTGCGCTGGACAGCGAGGTGGAGGCCGCCATCCAGTCGTCGCTCGACGTTCTGATGGAAGGCAAGACGGTTCTGGCCATTGCGCACCGCCTGTCGACGATCGCGCGGATGGATCGGATCGTTGTTCTGGAAGCCGGCACGATTGCCGAGAGCGGGACGCATGAGGAGTTGCTGGCTCGGGACGGACTTTACGCTTCCTACTGGCGGCGCCAGTCGGGTGGTTTCCTCTACTCGGACGCGGCAGAGTAGGTTTTCGGGGCGGGCGCCAGAGGCTTGCAATGATCTGGCACTCGCCTTAAAGGTGAATGATTGATCAACTAACTCTCCCAAACCGGGTCGATCGGAGGATGGCATGCGTCACGATGTCGAAATTCGGGCTGATCAACGTCACGTCATTCAATCGCGTGGCGCATTCCTGGCCATCGAGCAGGGAACAGAGCGGATCGTCGCGGTTAGCGAAAACGTTCATGTGTTCGCCGGCTCGCATTCTCACGACGAACTACTGGGCCGGCCGGCTATCGAGTGGCTGGGACGCCGGGTCATACATGCGCTTCGCAACGCTGAAACCAACCCGGCACTTAATCGGCGGCGGCTGCACCTTGGCCAGTTCGAAATGGCCGCGGGATTTTGCGATCTGACCGCACATGCGACACGTGGCCTGCTTCAAGTCGAAGTGATCCCGACCGTCGGGGATAGGGTGCCCGGACCATACGAGGTTCTGAAGGATGTTCAGTTCCTGACGGACGAAGTCACGGAAAGCGACGGCTCGGAACAGGGCCTTGCACGGCTGGTTTCATTGTTCCGGACCATCAGCGCCTATCATTGCATTGCGCTGGATATCCTGACGCCGACCGGCTTTGAGACGGTCGCCACCGCTGGTCGCGCCGAGTTGGCCGAGGCGGACTGTCTTGCGTCCGTACAGGCCCACGTTGTCGAGGACGCAAATCTCCCGACGGTGGGGCTGTCGGCGCTTTCCGAAGACGAGTGGCCCGATGTGAGCCTGTCCGCCTTGTCGCAGCCCCCGAACGAGATGTTGGAGAGCTTGAGAAGGGTCGGAGCGGCCGCAAGTTATTCCATTGGGATATTTGATGGTGGCATACTCATTGGGCGGTTGAAGTTTCTGCACGCAACCCCGCGGCTTCCGAACAAGCGGACCGAGCTTACGCTGGCCCATATGGCACCCCTGCTTGGGGTAGAGCTTTCGCGAAGCGACTTTCTTTCCTGATCCCCGGCGCGATCCATCTTTCGCGGCTGTTGTAACAGTTGCGGCGAGACCAATTGAAAAGGCCCGGCGGAACGCCGGGCCCTTTCGCGAGGAAGAGAGCGTGATCAGATCATCAGCGGCATGTCTTCCTCGTCGGCATCTTCGCCGGGTGCATCTTCGTCCATCCCGGCGAGAGGGATGAGATCCTCGAGCATGTTCTGGACGCGGCCGAGATCGTTCTCCATGTCCTTTCTGTTGTAGTTCGATCTTGGGTCGTCATCGTCGCCACCGCCGCCGAGGAATGAGAATATCGAAGCGAAGATGTTGAAGATTGCGCTGAAGATCGAACCGATGCCGCCACCGCCACCGCCACCAGCGGAGGGCGCCGGAGAATCGTCGTTGTCGTCTGGCATGTCATTGTCCGGAGGCGTGTCTTCGGAGGGGGTGTCATCATCATTGGCCGGGTCGTCTCCGCCGGGCGATGTCCCGTCCTCGAACGGGTCTTCCTCGCCGTCTTCGCCGGGTGATGTGGTCTTGCCATAGAGGCTGCTCAGCGCCGTGACATCGCCTGAGTTCTCGGCAAGGAACAGGACTTCGATCTCTTCCAGCGAGCGGTCGAGAAGTGCCACCTCCCCGATCTCGCCGTCGAAGTGCCACTCAAGGTTGTCGTTCTCACCCATGCGCGTCCGGGTCGATGCGCCGAGCACGACGTCTTCGCTGTTGCCGGTCATGCCGTCCGGGTAGCCGAAGTCGGAGTCGATCAGTTTGCCATCGAGATAGAGCCTGATTTCGTCCTCGTCGAAGGTGAAGGCGAGGTGATGGTCCTCGTTCGCCACGATCTTGGTCTTCCAGTCGTAGAGATACTTCTCGCTGTCTTCGCCCTGGAAGCGGACCTTCAGCATGCCGTTGCCGGTGATGTAGGCGGTCAGGTGGCCACCGTCCCCGTTCCCGGAGTGGTCCTGCGAAAAGAGCGCCTGGTTCTGTCCATTGCCGGGGTTGTTGGCGTTGAACGTGAAACTGAGCGTTCCTTCCGCGATCTCTTGCGCCGGGTCGTGCGGGATCTCGATTGGGGAGTTGCCGCCGCCGAAGGTGCCGCCGTCATGCGACATCAGGACAGTCGGTGCCTCAAGGCCGTCGGGAAGGGCGCTGGCGAGATCAACCTGGCCGGTGGTGAGCCATTGGTTGGAGGAGTAGGCCCAAGGGGTCGTGCCGACCGGGTCGCCCGCGACATCGCGGGTGTCATAACCGAGGTGTTCTTCCACGCCGTCGCCATCAAGGTCGATCCATTTGGTTTCGCCCGTCGGGGCGACAGCTTCCTGGATGTCATGGATCGTCTCGACGATCCCGGCATGGGAGCCGGCGTCGGTTTCTATGTCTTCTTTCTCGACGCGGTCGCCGTGGACGACGATGTATCCGAGATAGTCCTCGTCGTGCGCGCCGCCGCCGCCACCCTGCTGGGAGTAGACGGTGATGACGGATACCGCATCGTCGTCTATGCCGTCACCGTCGGTGTCAATCGTGCGGTAGTCGACCTCGACCTGCGTCGTGTGGCCAATCACGCTGATCGTATCGCCCTCGGTCTTGTTGAAATCGGCGATGACGTCGATACCGAGCGAGTCCACCCAGTGGTCGTGGATATACTTGTTTTCGCCGGCGACACCCATCCAGTTGATTGTTCCATCATCGCGCGTGTGCTCGGCGATGATGTCCTTCTTGGCGTTGATCAGGGTCTCGAACTGGAACTTGTCCGCGCCATCGCCACCGACGAGCACATCGTCACCGACGAGTTCCTGGTCGATCCAATCGTAGAGCTTCAGATAATCGGGGTCGATCGCGCCGCCATCGGGCCGAGAAGGTTCACCCAGGACGAGTTGCCCGGCGCGCTGTTCGCCGGCATCTGCACGGCTGATGAGGACGTCATTGCCCGAGCCGCCTTCGAGATAGTCGCTTCCGCGACCGCCATCGAGCGTGTCATTGCCTGACCCTCCGATGATGTGGTCGTCGCCGTATCCGCCGTGGATGTTGTCCCTGCCCGAGCCACCCCAGAGCGTGTCGTCGCCCGCTTCCCCGTCGATGGTGTCATTTCCCTGGAGGCCGAATATCTCGTCATCCGCAGCGATCATCGCTTCCGTTCCCGAGGGATTGGTGAGCGCAGCGCCGGGGCCGTTCTGGATGAGGTCGTTGATCTGGGCGCGCGTCAGAACGTCGTCGGAGGTGAACCCGCCCCAGACCCCGAAACCGGCAATCGCGCCCTCGAACTCATGGCAAAGGTCTTCGTCGTCGGTGGCGAACTCCTGGGCCGTATCATTCAATTCGGTCCGGTAGGTGTCGGCGCCAAAGACCCAGGGTTCTTCGTTCTGGAGCAGCATCCCGCTTTCGTGCTGGCCGGGCGCAGGGATTTCGCCCTCGACCGCTGTCCAGGCGTTGTCAGCGACCCGCGCGCCGTCGACGTAGACCCTGATCCCGTCTTCGGTGAACGACACCGCAAGGTGAGCCCATTCGCCTTCGCTCAGAAGCGGACCGGTTTCCCAGGAATGATTGGTCTTGTAGGGGTCAGCCGAACGCAGGAAGAGACCGCCCTCCTCGGTATGGCCGAGACGGAAATGACTGCCTTCGCCCGAGCCCGACTGGTCCTTGGTGACGAACATTGACTTCTCGCCCAGGTCGTCGGGGCGCACCCACATGGTGATCGTGCCCTGAGTGAAGTTCATCTCGCTGTCGTGCTCGAGGAAGGCAAAACTGTCCTCACCGTTGAAATAGATGGCGCTGTTCGGGGTCCCGTCCGGACCTTCGGTCGAGGCGTCGGTGTTGAGCAGCGCCTGGTTTTCATAGAGCGTGAATGTCTTGACGGCAGCGCCGCCGTCGCCGCGCCCGTCGGCATAGGCACCGTCTACGCCGTTGTCGAAGCCCCAGTAACCGAGCGCGCCGGGCAGTCCGGCAGGCTCGGCCACGTCGGCTTGTGAGAGGCTGTCGTTGCCGGTGGTGCCGGTGATCGTTTCGCCTGAAGTTTCGACGAAACCGAGTTGTTCGAAAGGTGCGCGCGTTTCGGTCAGGCCGTCGCTTTCGCCGCCGCCCGGCGCGAGCATGTCGAGCGTGAAGTTGTCGTTGTCGAAGGCGCCGAACGGATCGCCGGTCACGGAACCGAGAACGTTGGTGCCAACCCCGCCATGTTCGCCGTCCATCGTCATCGTGGCAGGTTCGCGAGTGTCGTAGCCCTTGACGATTTCTCCGTCGATCTCGGTCAGCTTCTCCTCGCCCGGCGAGGCGATGGCGAGGGCGATGTCGTCATATCCCTCGACCACGCCATAGGTCACGCCATCGTCGGTCTGGATGTCTTCGACGTTCACAAGGTCGCCGTGCACGATGACCTGTCCGATGAGATCGCGGTCATGCGCGCCGCCGCCGCCGTGCTGGACCGAGATGATCGTGATGATCGACTCGAGCGCATCGTCGCCCATGACATCGGCATAGGTGACGTAAGGAACAGCCGTGTGACCAATCACAGCGATGTGGTCCTCGGCGGCGTTGTAGTCGGCAATGATGTCGATACCGGCGCTGTCCACCCAGTGGTCGTGAAGTTCGTCGTTTTCGCCTGCCACACCTGCCCAGTTGATCGTGCCATCGGACCGGATGTGCTGCTGGATGATGTCCAGCTTGGCGTCGATCTGGGGTGAGATCAGGAAAGTGTCGCTGCCTGCACCGCCGATCAGGACATCATCGCCGACGATTGCCTCGCCGGCATAGGCGGAAAGCTTCTGCAGCGCCTCGTCAACCTCGCCGTCCGGATCGCCGCGCGTCGCCTTGCCGATGGCAAGCTGGCCGATGCGCTGCTCGCCCGCGTCGGAGCGTGCAATTAAGAGGTCGTTGCCGTCGCCGCCGTTCAGAATGTCGGAGCCGTAGCCGCCGTCGAGCACGTCGTCGCCCGCACCACCGTTCAGGATGTCGTTGCCGAAACCGCCGTAAAGCTCGTCGTCGCCGCCCAGCCCGTCGATGGTGTCGTTGCCTCCATCGCCCTTGTAGACGTCACGCGCCTCGGAGGCGGTGAAGGGGGTGTCGCCGTCGATGGCTTCGGGGACGAAGAAAGACGGATGGTAGTCCTCGACCGAGACCAGCGGCACGTCGGCAGGTGGATTGGTGAAGTCCTCAACCGTCTGATAAAAGGCGCTCTGATCGACCGGAAGGCCGTCAATCTCCATCCTCAGGGACATCCGGCCGCCACCGTCGAAATAGAGCATGTCGATCTGGTAGAGGCCGCCGTCGAACTCGGCGACGCGGGCGGTTTCATCGGTCGAACGGTTGGATTCGAAGCTGGAGAAGTCGACGCCGCCGATGTTCAGGTCGAACCCGTCATCCGAGATGATCGAAATCTCGTGCACGCCCGGGGGGATGTAGATGTAGCCCGAGAAGGTCAGCGCCGACGGCCCCATCTCGGCGTCGCCGTTGCCCATGATGGAAGACCCGTATTCGCCGAGGAACTCGGAAACCGTTGTGTCGCTGTTGTTGCTCGTGAAAAGCAGCTCGGAGGCAACGAATGTCGCGTCCGGCGTTCCTGCGGCAGCCGTGGCCGCCTTGTCGATGTTCCAGATCGAGGTGCCGGGAACGAATGCCGCACCAGCGAGGCCTGTGCCTGAACTCGGGACGCCCGTTATGTCGCCAACTGCGACGGCGGGAGACATGCCGGCGGGGGTATCCGGGCTGGAGGAATCGAAATAGGCGGTGGTGTCGTTCATGGCACATCTCTCCCGATGGCGCCTGCTGTCTTGCGCAGCATGCGCGTGGTTCAGTTTCGGTTTCTTCGGACTGGGAACGTCGGCACGGAATGCGCGCGGGAACTCGACAAATATGTGTTCAGGGTAGTTGGGAATGTGGCGACAAAAGGGCTGATTCCACCGTGTTTGCTGCAATGCACCTGGGGTTCGGGGCAACTTGCGCGGAGACTTGCTCAGTGCTGCAAATCGCCGGCAAGAAACAGTTTAAGTAACTGTTTTAAATATCTTTTATATCGTTCGAAATCGGCGTGCAAAGACGGTGAACCGTTTCACTATTTCGCGTCCGACCACAATGGTGCAAGGTGCAGATTGACGGCCGTAATTCGCGAAACAGAGCAACAATGCGTTTCGGGGAGGTTGGCTCAGAATCGACACAATTGGAGAATCGCGCGTGCCTCAGCCCGATCATATCTCGATGTTCGATCTGCCCGATCCAGACGACCTGGACGACGACATGAAGGCATACTTCAAGGTCTGTGAGGAGAAGCTGGGATTGGTGCCCAACGTGCTGCGCACCTATTCGCGGCACCAGGAGAAGCTGCGCGCGTTCTCGACGCTCTACAACTCGATGATGCTTGCGCCGTCGAAACTGTCGAAACTCGAACGCGAGATGGTGGCGGTGGTCGTGTCGTCGGCCAACAGGTGCTTCTATTGCCTCGTGGCGCATGGCCAGGCGGTGCGGCAGTTGTCGGGCGATCCGGAACTGGGCGAGATGCTGGTGATGAACTACCGCGTCGCTCCCGTTGATGCTCGCGTTCGGGCGATGCTGGACTTTGCCTGGAAGCTGACGGTGAGCCCGTGGTTGATCGAGGAACCCGACCGGCAGGCACTGCGGGACGCAGGCTTAGGTGAGGACGAGATTTTCGATCTGGCGGACGTGATCGGGTTCTTCAACATGTCGAACCGCTTTGCGACAGCGGTCGATATGATGCCGAACCGCGAATATCACGGGATGCATCGCGCGTAGGCCCTTGTGGCGCCGGATTCGACGGCCGACACCGGGCGTCGCATTTGTCTTCTCAGTGATTGTCCCGGGGTACACCTTTTGTCCGAGCGATGTCGCGGTATTCCGGCGCGCCGCGGAGGACCATTCCCTTGCTGAAGGGTTCGACCCTCTCGCGGAAGATTTCCTGCCAGGGCGACTGACTTTCGGGCGCGAAGGGACGCTCGGGGAGCCCGGCGCGGCGGGCGTCGAGTTCCGACTTGTCCACCAGCATGTCGGCTGTGCATTTTCTCAGGTCGATGCGTACACGGTCACCGGTTTTCACCAGTGCAAGACCGCCGCCTGCCGCTGCCTCGGGTGAGGCGTTCAGGATGGAGGGCGAGCCCGAGGTGCCGGATTGCCGACCGTCGCCAATGCAGGGCAAAGCGGTTATTCCCTTCTTGAGAAGGTAGGCGGGAGGCCGCATGTTCACAACTTCGGCGCCGCCCGGGTAGCCGATGGGGCCGGCGCCGCGCATGATGAGGATGCAATTCTCGTCGATCTGCAACGTCTCGTCGTCAATGCGGGCGTGGTAGTCTTCGGTCCCGTCGAAAACCACGGCGCGGCCCTCGAAGGCTTCGGGGTCGTCGGGGTTCGAGAGGTAGCGAGCGCGAAACTCTTCGGAGATAACGCTCGTTTTCATGATCGCGCTGTCGAACAGGTTGCCCCTGAGGTTGATGAACCCGGCCTCAGCCTTCATCGCGTTGGCGATGGTGCGGATCACGTCATCGTTCGAGACTTTCGCGGCGGCACAGTTCTCGGCCATTGACCTGCCGTTGGCGGTGAGCGCGTCGGGGTGCGGCAGCAGACCGGCTTCGAGGAGCCGGGCGATCACGCCGGGCACACCGCCGGCGCGATGATAGTCCTCGCCCAGGTATTCGCCCGCGGGTTGCAGGTTCACGAGAAGCGGGATCTTGTGGCCCACCTTCTGCCAGTCGTCATTGTCCAGCGGAACGTCGAGGTGTCGCGCGATGGCGTTCAGGTGGATGGGCGCGTTGGTCGAGCCGCCGATGGCGGAGTTCACGACAATGGCGTTCTCAAACGCTTCGCGCGTCATGATGTCGGAGGGGCGACGGTCGGCGTTCACCATCTCGACGATCTGCTTGCCGGTCTCGTAGGCGATCTGTCCGCGCTCGCGGTAGGGTGCGGGAATGGCGGCCGAGCCGGGCAGCTGCATTCCCAGCGCCTCGGCCAGTGAGTTCATCGTGGTGGCGGTGCCCATCGTGTTGCAGTAGCCGACCGAGGGGGTGGAGGAGGCGACGATTTCCATGAAGCCGTCGTCGTCGATTTCGCCCGCGGCGTGCAGTTCGCGGGCCTTCCAGACGATGGTGCCCGAGCCGGTGCGCTTGCCCTTGTACCAGCCGTTGAGCATCGGGCCGACCGAGAGAGCGATGGCGGGGATGTTCACGGTCGCGGCGGCCATGAGGAGGGCGGGCGTGGTCTTGTCGCAGCCGATGTTCAGCACCACACCGTCGAGCGGATAGCCATAGAGGGTTTCCACGAGCGAGAGATAGGCGAGGTTCCGGTCGAGCATCGCTGTGGGGCGCTTGCCGGTTTCCTGGATCGGGTGAACAGGC
Source organism: Silicimonas sp. (assembly GCA_022340315.1). Lineage (GTDB taxonomy): Bacteria > Pseudomonadota > Alphaproteobacteria > Rhodobacterales > Rhodobacteraceae > JAJDOD01. The sequence goes on from JAJDOD010000002.1 coordinate 12,112, forward strand.
ACCTCGATGACAGTCCCGCCTGCGCTGATGATGCCGTCGCGGACACGTTTGGTCAGTTCGATATGGTGGCGGTTGCAGGGCGAGAGGTCGGACCCGGTCTGCGCGATGGCGATGATGGGCTTGCCGGACTGAAGTTCTTCCCGCGTGAGGCCGTAGTTCAGATAGCGCTCCAGGTAGAGCGCCGTCATTTCCTGATTGTCGGGGTTGTTGAACCACAGCTGGCTGCGCAGTTTCCTATCGGTCATGACCGTCTCCGTTTTCTTGCTATTGGCGTAGAACAATCGCCCTGCCTTTGCCAGAGCGATTGCGGGCATGGCCGGGCTTAAGGCGATCTTCATCCGGCACGCATAGGGAAGGCGCGGTTCATCCGAGGATAGCGCCGTGCCGAACGAGGTCGCACCGATCATCATCAAGCGAAAGAAGGTTGTCGCGGGCGGCCACCACGGTGGGGCGTGGAAGGTGGCCTATGCCGATTTCGTCACCGCGATGATGGCGTTCTTCCTGCTGATGTGGCTGCTTGGCGCGACGACAGAGAAGCAACGCAAGGGCATTGCTGACTATTTCAACCCGAGCATTCCGGTGAACAAGGTCTCGGGCGGCGGCGCGGGGGCGTTCGGCGGTAGCAGCATTTTCACGGAGGACTCGCTTTCCGAGAATGGGACCGGCGCCGGTCTGCCGGTGGAGTTCACTGCCTCTGAGGCCGACGGTCGGCGTTCGAAGAATGAGCGGGAGGAAGAGCGGACCGGTCCGGCGGACAACAACGAGCTGACGCTTGAGGAAATCGCAGAATTGCTTGAAGGCAAGGCTGGCGAGAGCATGGTGAGTGATCTGTTGAGCCGCCATATCGTGACCCGGCTGACCGACGAGGGGCTGATCGTGGAGATCTTCGATCTGCCGGGTGAGGCACTGTTCTCGGGCGAGGACGACGCCACCGAAACCCTGCGTGCCATCACGTCTGCCGTGGCGGAAGTGTTCCGCCTGGCGGGCAACGATATCGCGGTGCAGGGGCATACCGCCGCAGTACCGCTCGCCGCCCGTCTCAACCCGGTTTGGGAGCTTTCCCAGCGCAGGGCCGACGCGACGCGGCGGTTGTTGGTCGAGGATCAGATCGATCCCGAAAGAATGCAGCGAATAACGGGTTTCGCGGACCGCAAGCCGGTGACCGCGGATCCGCTCTCGGAACGCAACAACCGGATTGAGGTCATTCTTCTCAGAAGCAAGGTCTGAGAATTCGCTTTGGATTTTAACTGTTAGTCGCGCGTTAAACCGGAAGGCCTAACGTTGCCGGAACGGGGCGCTCAAGCAGAAAGGCTGAGACATGACGATTTCTTCCTCCCTAAACGCGGGTGTGGCGGGTTTGGCCGCGAATGCCAGCCGGCTGGCAACGATTGCCGACAACATCGCGAATTCGGCGACGCATGGCTACAAGCGCGCCATGGCGGATTTCTCGTCCATGGTAATCGAGAGCGGCGAGGGCACGTATTCCGCCGGCGGTGTCCGGGTGACGACACAGCGACTGATCGACCAGCCAGGTGCCTTGGCCTCGACCAACAACGCGACCGACCTGGCGGTGCGCGGGCGCGGCTTCATTCCGGTCACGACCGAAAGCTCGACACTGAACTCGATCGGCGATTACCCGCTTTTCCTGGCAACCACGGGCTCTTTCCGGACGGATGAGGAAGGTTTCTTGCGGACGTCCTCCGGCGTCACGCTGATGGGCTGGCCCGCAGCGGCGGATGGCAGCATCCCGACCTATGCACGCGATACCGGCGACGGGCTGCAGCCGGTACAGATCAACGTCAACCAGTTCACATCGGAACCGACGACGCGCATTGATCTGGGGGTCAACCTCCCGGCGACCGAGACCGAGTTCGGCGCAAGCGGCAACCCGTTGGAGCTTTCGGTGGAATACTTCGACAACCTCGGCACGTCTCAGTCTATTGTCATTACCTTTACGCCAACGGTTCCCGGCGCACCTGGATCGTCGAACACCTGGACGATGACGCTTGCCGATTCGGCTTCCGCCGGTGCGGTCGTCGGGGAATACACGGTAGTTTTCGACGACACACGGGGCTCGGGAGGCACGATCGCGTCGGTATCGACCGTTTCCGGAGGTGCCTATGACCCCGCGACTGGGCAGTTCCAGATCAATGTTGCGGGCGGCCCCATCGACGTCAACATCGGCGCCGTTGCATCGGGGCAAGGTCTGACGCAGCTCTCCGACAGTTTCGCGCCGACTTCCATTCACAAGGACGGCTCGCCTGTTGGCAACCTGATCTCGGTTGATATCGACGCGAATGGATTCGTGCGGGCGAACTTCGACATCGGCATCACTCGCGTCATTTACCAGATTCCGCTGATCGACCTGCCGAATCCGAACGGGCTGATCGCGGAAGACAACCAGATCTACCGCACATCTGCCGATAGCGGGTCGATCTTTCTCTGGGACGCAGGTGACGGACCTACCGGCGACGTTGTGTCCTATGCGCTTGAGGAAAGTTCCACCGATGTCGCGGGCGAGTTGACCCAGTTGATCCAGACCCAGCGGGCCTACTCCTCGAACGCGAAAGTCATTCAGACGGTGGAGTTGTCTTTCGCGCTGCTGATCGCCTTGCCGGTGGAGATCATCTGCTGCACGTCTTCGAGCTTGGTGTTGATGGAGCGGAGGTTTTGCAGCGCAACCATCGCGCTGGTGTTGGTAAGAATACTTGCCATCTGGCGTTCTCCAATTATGCGGCGATTATTCGCCTTGGTTTCGGAAACGTCTTTCAAGACGAGCCAGCCATTCTGACGCTGCGGACCGAAGCTTGCCGATCACGCGCCACCCCTTCCAGGTGCCTCCCCAAGTTCAACCTCAATGGATTAAGGAAGTCTAAAATCCGACCGCGACACCCATCTCCTAATATAATGTAATTAAATAGATTTCTTCATATCCTCTGCGTGACCGACGACGGTGCGGGAGACATGGGCCGACGCTCGCCCGTTTTTGAGTAGATTGATTGCTCTGATGTCCGTGCCGTCTCGCGCAGTTGCTTCATCGCCGCTTGCAGACCAAGCCGGGCCGACGAGAGCAGCGCATCGTTGTGGCTGGCCTTGTCCATGAGCCGCCTGAGAGTTTCAGGCGGAAGCTCGGGTTTCCTGGCCGCCAGCCAGGTGACGAGCCGCGTCTTCCGCTCGAGAAGTGATTCCAGTGCGCCAAGGTTGCCGTTCAGAAGAGTCTCCTGCTCTTCCTTCAGAACGGCCTCGAGTTCTGCAATGATGTTCATGTCGCGTCCTTTCGCGTTACCAGGGAATTGTAGATCGCTTCCGACAGGCCGATGCCGCCGGCAGCCACCGCCGCTTTGGCGAACTCGGCAGTAAGAAAACTTGAGAACTGGGCTTCCCCGACGCCGCCGCCGAAACTTTCACGGGTGTCGCCGAGACCGGCGGACTTGAGCATCTCGGCCAGGAATTGTGATTCTATCTTGTCGGCGAGGTCCTTGAGGACGGGGTCGACAGTATTGAAATTCGGGCGCGAAACGGGCGAAAGCGGCGTCATGTGTCGATCCTTCTGAATCGGGAAAATTTTCCGCACTATCCGGCAGACAGGTAAAGGACTGGTAAGTTTCGGCACGTATCAGGTCTCCAAGGACAGGATGTCCGGAGGTTCGATATGCAGCTCTCATTACAGGCCCTTTTTGCGGACGTGACCGACAGAAAGAATACGCCGGGGCAAGTTACGGTTGAGGATGGCGTCGCTTCGGGTGCCGCATTTCTGAGTGTTCTGAAAATTCCCGAGGTGCCTTTGTCTGACGAAGACGTTGCGGCCGAAGGTCAGGATTCCGAAACGACCGCAACCGAACCGAACCATGTGGATGTCCCGGAACCGGGTGCAGCGCCGTTGAACCGGGAAAGACCTGTTTTGGGCCCGCCGTTCCACGAAGCCGACGGTCTGTTGGAGGTTGGGGCGGCTCAGGTGCCGGTACTCCCCGACCAGGCGTCTGAAGCGGCAAGATCGGCCACGAGCCGGATAAAATCGACTGCACTTCCGCTTCCACCTTCGCCGCCCGGGCTGATTGTCGCCGCTGAAGTCGCGCGACTACCGGACGTAGTTCAGAAACCCGTTCCGCCTGCCGCGTTCGTTGAAACCGGCTCGCCGGTCGACGAAGCGGACGCGCCCGCGGTAGACCACAATCAGACGCTCGCGGGACGGCGCGTCGATGCATTCCATAACCGTGATTGGCACCCAGCGGTTTCCGAGGCTCAGTCGCGTAGAGCGGATGCGCCGGCCGGAAAGCGGGGAGAGGCTGCTTTCATGCAGGCACCAAAACTGCCCACAGAAAAGAGCCCATTGGCATCGCGCCCGCCTTCTGTGTCAAACTCAC
>JAJDOD010000060.1 GCA_022340315.1 Silicimonas sp.
CCTCCTCGCAGCAACCGCCCAGAACCTCCGGAAACTCGCTAAACTGATCCCCGGCACACCAGTTCCGGCCTGAATGCCCGGCTGAACCGAAAACGGCTGAGCAAGCAGAGCGGACTTCAAACCGACTTCTTCAACACAATCGGCTCAAAGCCGCCATCCGAGTCTTTCCGTAAGATGTCCGCTCTGTCTCGTTTAGCGGTCATTGGTTGGCGGCGAGGCATCTGTTCCGAACCGTCCATTGCGATCTGATAGGTCGCGTGTGCAAGGTGAGGGTTTTCAAGGCGCAGGGCCAATTCCTTGGCATAAGTTTCCAGATCGGCGCCGGGCAAGTCGCCCAAAGTCGCCGCGGCAGAGGCGAGGTGGTTGCTGACGAGACCCGCAATCGCGGGATCAGCCATCACGTCCCTGACGTACTTGTGGCCCGCCGAGAACCCGGAATAGGCCAGCATCGAATGCGTTCCCTTCGGCATTCTGAGCTTCGCCTCCTCGAATGGGCGCACATCCTGCGAAAAATACGCCACCAGCTTCCCAGGCAGGACGGTCAGTCGGGAAATGGTCCTCGATCACCCGCTGGCGGAACGCCTCGCATTCGACGGCCGCGGCATCGGTGTGCCCGGTCAGTTCTTCGGCCAGTCGCAGCGTCTCGTCACTCCGTGCGGGCGTGATCCGGTCCACCATGATCGCGGGGAAGGCAACCTCGGAAGCAATCTGTTCGGCAAGGTCGGGGGCGGCTCTTCGAGCACAGTCGATCAGGGGCGACCGAAGCAGCGGCCCGTTCTCCGGCAGGTTGTCGAAGCATAGGACCGTGAACGGTGGAACGCCCGGCGCGCGTCTCCGGCCAATCGCCCAGACCAGCAACCCGGCGACCCCCTGGGGATTACCCGGATCGGCCAGATCAGCCGCGATTGCCCGATGCCCTGTGTCCAGCCCCCCGGTTGCCCGTTCGATGCCATGGCCCTTCTCGGTAACGGTCAGACTGACGATCTTCGTTGCCGGGGCGCAAGGCGCGTCCAGAACCGCCTGACGATCGAACTTCAAGGCAAGTGCAGCGGCAATCGACCCGATCACCCGGGCACTTGTGCCCTCGGTGCTGCGCTCGATCATGGTGTAGAGACATGTCCGCGGCGTCAGTTCCTCGGCCGGTGCGGCACTTCGCAGGCTGACGCCGATGATCCGCCAGGCGCCGCCCTTCGCCGCCAATGCATCGTCCGTCTAGACCGCCTGGTGCGCCTTGTGGAATGCGCCGAAACCGATGTGCACGATCCCGGCCCCATGATCTTCGCGCCGATAGGCTGGCCGCACCACCGTGTCGGGCAGGTCTTCCGTGGACGTCAGGCGAGATGTCAGGCGGCGCTGATCCTCGGTTTCAACGCGGCGATAATGCCCCGAAGCTCGGCAAGCCCCTTGAGCCGACCGATGGACGGATAGCCCGGCTGCGCGCGACCGCCGAGATCGTTCAGGATGTCCTGCCCGTGATCGGGCCGGAAGGGGATCGAACAATCCTTGCGACCAGCCGACTTGCGACGCGCCTCTTCCCGCAGGGCCGCTTCGATCAAGGCCACCATGTTCGTGTCGCCGCCAAGATGTTCGGCCTCGTAGAACGAGCCGCGCACATCGCGCGTTTCCCGTTTCACATTTCTCAGGTGCAGAAAATGAACCCGGTCGCCGAGCCGGTCCATCATGCCCGGCAGATCGTTGTCGGGCCGGGCGCCAAGTGATCCCGAACAAAGCGTGATCCCGTTGGCCGGAGTATCGACCGCGTCCATCACCGCCTTGTACTGCGCCTCGGTCGACATGATGCGCGGAAGGCCAAGCAGCGGAAATGGCGGATCGTCGGGATGGCAGCAAAGCCTGAGGCCCAGTTCCTCGGCAACCGGCGCGACTTCGGACAGGAAGTCAACAAGGTGCTGGCGCAGGGTTTCCTCGCGCATTGCGGCATATTCCGAAAGATGCACGCGCACGTCCTCGAGGCTGAATTTCTCGGCCGCACCCGGGAGCCCAAACATGACATTCCCTGCCAGCTGTTCGGCGTCCGCATCGGACATCTCCGAGAAACGGCGGGCCGCGGCGTCGACGAGCGCGTCGTCGTAATCCTCAAGGGCACCCGGACGTTCGAGAATGTGAAGATCGAAGGCCACGAAGTCCGTCAGATCGAAGCGCATGCAGGTGGCACCGTTCGGCAGGCGCCAGGCAAGATCGGTGCGCGTCCAGTCGAGGACCGGCATGAAGTTGTAGCAGATCACCTCGATCCCGGCGGCGGCGAGGTTGCTTAGGCTGGTCTTGTAGTTCGCGATATGCGAGCGCCAGTCACCCTGCTGTTTCTTGATGTCCTCGCTGACGGGAAGACTTTCAACAACCGACCAGACCAGCCGCGACGGCGAGCCGTCCGGCATGGTCGCAGCCTCGTCTTGCCGCTTCCCGATTTCCTCGGGTGTCCAGACGACTCCGGTGGGAACATGATGAAGCGCCGACACGATACCGGTCGCGCCCGCCTGCGCGACGTCCGCAATGCTCACCCGGTCTTCCGGACCGAACCATCGCCAAGTCTGTTCCATGAGGTCCTCCCGACTCGCAGTCTGTACGTGCATAGCATCCGGGTATATTGCTGACTAGTATGGAAGTATGGTAGACCATTGCAGGGGAGGAGGCCGAATCATGGAAATTGAACGCAATTCGGCTTGGGAACTGGACCCAACTGCGTCGATAACGCCGCAGATCACCCGCATCCTCCGCGAACGTATCATTCAGAATGATCTGAAACCGGGCGACCGGATTTCCGAATCCGAACTAGCCCGCGCCTACGATGTCAGCCGCCAACCGGTGCGAGAAGCCTTCATCAAGTTGGCCGATCAGGGTCTGCTCGAAGTCCGCCCGCAAAGGGGCACGATCGTCACGCGGATCGGCTATTTCGCGGTGCTGGAAGCCCGTTTCCTTCGCGAGGCGATCGAGGCGGATATCGTCAAGATCCTTGCAGCCACGCCCGATGCCGTCCCGATCAAGGAATTTCGTCGCCAACTCGACGCACAGAAAGCCCTGAGCAAGGACGCCGACGCCTTCATCAGGCTCGACGAGCAGTTTCACCGCACCCTCGCCGAAGCCGCCGGAAAGACAGGGGCCTGGAGGCAGATCGAGGGCCTGAAATCGCAGATGGACCGCGTCCGTTACCTCTCGCTTGCCGAGTTCCGGTTCGACGCCCTCATCGCGCAGCATCACGCGATCATCAACCAGATCGAGGCGGGCGAAGTTGCCGGCGCGAACTCGGCCATCCGTTTTCACCTGCGCGAGGTTCTGAATGACCTTCCACAGATAGTCGCGTCCAATGCCCAGTTTTTCGATCTGCCGGACGGGGACATGCCCCCGCCGGTCAATGCACCCATACAAGGAGGAACAAACGCATGACTTTCAATCTCAGGATCACCGCGCTTGCCGCGGCCGTCGCCGCCGTTGTGGCGGGGCCGCTTGCGGCGCAGGAGATGACGCTGAAGCTTGGCCACCTCGCGAACGAGGACAACGCCTGGCACAAGGCGTCCGTCAAATTCGGCGAAGAGCTTTCGGCGCTGACCGATGGACGGATCGCCGTCGAGGTCTTCCCGAACGAGTCCCTCGGCAAGGAAATCGACCTTATCAACGGCATGCAACTCGGCACGGTCGACATGACGATCACCGGCGAGTCCCTGCAGAACTGGGCTCCCAAGGCCGCGCTTCTCGCGGTGCCATATGCCTTCAAGACCATCGAAGACATGGACGCCTTCGCATCGGGTCCGGTCGGTGACGACATTGAGGCGCAGATCATCGAGAAGGCTCAGATCCGGCCCATCGCCTATTTCGCCCGTGGCGCGCGGAACCTCACCTCGAACCGCCCGATCGCATCTCCTGCCGATCTGAACGGCTTGAAAATGCGGGTGCCGAACGTGCCTCTCTTCGTGGATGTTTGGAAGGCGCTCGGCGCAAACCCCGGCCCGATGGCGTTCTCCGAGGTCTTCACCTCGCTTCAGAACGGCACCATCGAAGCCCAGGAGAACCCGCTCGCCCTGATCCGCTCGGCCAGCTTCAACGAAGTGCAAAGCCACGTGAACCTGACCAGCCATGTCCGCTCGTGGATTTACCTGACCATCGCGGAATCCACCTGGAACAAGCTGTCGGCAGACGATCAGGCCGCCGTCATGGAAGCTGCGTCGCGGGCCCAAGCCTATGAGCGCGGGCTTTTCGAGGCGAGCCTTGCCGAGGACCGCGCGTATCTCGAGGAAAAGGGCATGACCTTCGTCGAGGTGGACGCCGCCGCATTCCAGGCCGCCGCCAAGGACGCCGTACTGGCGAACGTCAACGACGAGATCAAGCCGATCGTCGAAGACCTGTTCGCGCAGTAAGCCGAAGGCCTTTGCTGGCGCCGTCACTCCCTCGGCGCCAGCTTTCTTGCGGGATACCCGGGCATGTCACGCTTCATCCAGACTATCACACTCCTCGCGCGCCTTGGTGCCGGCCTGGCTTTCGCCATTCTCATGGCCGCAGTCCTGGTGCAGGTTGTCGGACGGTTCACCGGGTCGTCGCCGGTCTGGACCGAAGAACTCACCCGCTATGCGCTTCTGTACATGGTTGCCTTTGGTGCCGGTCTCGCCTTCCGCACCGGCGATCTGGTGAACGTCGATGTGATCAGTGAGGCGCTTCCGGGCCGTCTGCCCTGGCTCCTTCGCCTTTTCGCGGCGCTCTCGACCGCAGGGCTTGCCGCCTTCCTCCTCCCGCATGCCTGGAGATACGTGGCCATCGGCAAGATGCAGACCGCACCCGCACTCGGCATCCGGATGGACTTCGTGCATTTCACTGTCTGGCTGATGTTGCTCGGTCTCGCACTCTTCGGTCTTGTCCGCATCATCGGCATGCTGGGCGGCCTTGAGGACGGCTTGCCCGAGAAGCCCGAGGACGAAGAGTGAAAAGATGGACGTAGCCATTCTCTTCACGATCTTCGTTCTCGGCCTTGTCCTCGGCATACCCGTGGCAATCACGCTCGGGCTCTCTTCGCTGTGCTACCTTCTGTTCGCCGGAATGCCGCCCGTGGTCATGCCGCAAAAGATGTATGCCGGAATGGACGTCTTCGTCCTGCTGTCGATCCCCGGCTTCATACTTGCAGGCAACCTGATGAACCAGGGCGGCATCACCAACCGCATCATCCGCTTCGCAAACGCCATCGTCGGATGGATCAGGGGCGGGCTCGGCCTGACCAACATCGCCGCCTCCATGCTTTTCGGCGGCATCACGGGAACCGCCGTGGCCGATGCGGCCTCGCTTGGCGGCGTGCTGATCCCCGGCATGAAGAAAGCAGGCTACCCCGGTGACTTCTCCGCCGCCGTCACCGCCGCATCATCGACCGTCGGCCCGATCATCCCGCCATCAGTTCCGATGATCATCGTCGGCGCGCTCTCGGGCATCTCGGTTGGCAGGATGTTCCTCGCAGGCGCCATTCCGGGCATCCTGATGGGCCTCGCGATGATGGTGACGGCCTACATCATCTCCGTTCGCCGAGGTTACCCGCACCAGCCCTGGCAGGGCTTCGGCGAGGTGGCGCGGTCCTTCGGCGGCGCGATCTGGGCCATCGCTATGACGTTCCTCATCATCTACGGCCTCCTGTCGGGCCTTGCCACGCCGACCGAGACTGCGGTTGTCGCAAGCGTCTACGCCTTCCTCGTCGGCGCCTTCATCTATCGCGAACTGCCACTTCGAGCCGTCCCGCGTATCATCACCGACAGCGCCGTATCGGCCGCCGGTATCCTGGCCCTGGTCGGCTTTGCCAACGTCTTCGGCTGGATTCTGGTCTCGGAGCGCATCCCACAGGCCATCGCCGACGGCGTGCTGTCGGTCACCGACAACAAGTTCCTGGTGATCCTGCTTATCAACCTGCTGCTGCTGTTCGTCGGCATGTTCATGGAGACCATCGCGGCGCTCATCATCCTGTTCGTGCCGCTCCTGTCGCTGGCAGAGGCGGTCGGCATCGACCCGCTCCACTTCGCGACGTTCGCAGTGCTGAACCTTATGATCGGGCTGACAACTCCGCCTGTCGGTGTCTGCCTCTTCGTCTGCGCCAACATCGCCCGCCTGCCGCTGGCGCCCGTTGTCCGCGCGATCATGCCATTCCTCCTGACCAATATCCTCGTGCTACTCGCGGTCTCCTACTTCCCGCCGCTTGCCACCTGGTTGCCGTCCCTTCTGATCCCCTGAGCGAGTTCCTGCGATGAAAACCCGCGTCTGCCGTCTCTACGGACAAAACGACCTCCGCATCGAGACCGACGAGGTCGCCGAGCCAGGCCCGGGCCAGGTTCTTGTCGGGATCGCCGCAGGAGGCATCTGCGGATCCGACATGCATTATCTTTCCCAGGGTGGCATCGGCACCATCCGGGTGCGCGAACCGATAATCCTCGGCCACGAGGCTTCGGGACGGGTGATCGCGGTCGGCGACGGTGTCGAAGGTCTGGGCGCAGGGGACAAGGTCGCGATCAACCCCAGCCGCCCTTGCGGAACCTGCGTCTACTGCGCCGAGGGTCTCCCGATGCACTGCCTGAACATGCGGTTCAACGGCTCGGCCATCCGCCTGCCGCACGAACAGGGCCTGTTCCGCGACCGGATCGTTATCGAGGCAACGCAATGCCTGCGGCTTGCCGACGACGCCGATCTCGGTGCCGTGGCCTGTGCCGAGCCATTGGCGGTCTGCCTGCACGCCGCGAAGATGGCGGGCGACATTCGCGGCAAACGTGTCCTCGTCTGCGGGGCCGGACCCATCGGCATACTTTGTGCGGCCGCCGCGTCGGAAGCCGGGGCAGCGGAAGTCGTCGTCACCGACCTGCATGACGCCGTGCTTGCCGTCGCCAAAGAGATGGGGGCGACCCGCGTCATCAACGTGGCCAAAGAAGCGAACGAGATGGAACGCTACGCCGAAGAGAAAGGCTATTTCCACCTCGCCTTCGAATGCTCCGCCGCCGCGCCCGCGATCAAAAGCGCAATCGCGGCGCTTCGTCCACGGGGCGTCCTAGTTCAGGTTGGCGTCGTCGGCGATACACCGATGCCAATCAATATGCTGGTAGCCAAGGAGATCCGCGTTCAGGGCACACATCGCTTCCACGAGGAATTTTCCGAGGCCGTCGAAGCGATAACCTCCGGCCACATCGACGTTCGCCCGATCATTACCATGCACTACTCGATGGAAGACGCCATCGAGGCATTCCGAACAGCTGCCGATCGTACCCGGTCGGTCAAGGTCCACCTGAAATTTGAGAGCGGTTGATCGAGTACGAGCGAGTTGATGAAGCTTCACAAATGGTTGCGCACTTTCGCGCCAAATCTGTGCTTCCGGGAAAGGCGCTTCGCTTTCGCCAGGATATCAGCGAAGAACCCGTTTCCGGGTATGCTTTGACTTTCTCTCTAAAATCCTCTCCGCCAGAGCAGCCAAGGTCGGTTTCCCGCCCTTCTACGACGGATGCTGCGAGGCGCACGAATGTCGAGCAAGGGCTCGAAACCGACGTCTGGGCCATTCCGTCAGATGACTTCTCTCTCGCGGTTGACCGTCATTGGTTGGCGGCGAGCCGCGAAGTCGGGCCCCAACGACCGCTTGCTGCAGAACCGGACACTCGCGAAAGCCGAGCCAAAGGTCGAGTTACAGACGAAGCGAACTTTCGATAGCGGCTACTGCAACCTGCATTGCGGCTTCAGGCCTCGAAGCGCAATTCAATCTCTTCAAGTGGAATGCCTTGAACTTTCGTCGTCCATGTTTGGCCTGCTCGCGCTGGCATTGCCAGGGTGAGCGTTCCGGTCGAAACGAGTTCACCGGCACCGAGGGGAGGATTTTGTAGATCGCCGGCCAGCAGTTGTACAAGATGACGGAGCGCAAGAAGTGGGCTGCCGAGAACCACTTCGCCTCCGCCTGTCTCACTGGGTTCTCCGTCGCAGTAGAGTTCCGTTTTGAACGTAGAGAGTTCTGATAGCCAGGCATCCCGCCGCGTTGCGACCTCATGGCGTTTGCCGATGAGAAGTGCCCCGTGCAGGGCGTTGGCCGCGATCGTATCGGCCGCGGCGAATTTCCAGCCTGGGAAGATCGACTGTACGACCTCATATCCGAGCGAGAGCCATTCGATACAACCTATCAATTCCTCCTCGTTCATCTCGGGATGCGGGGCTGCGCCGAGGCCGAAGATTATCTCGGGTTCAATCCGAGGTTCGGCAAAGTTGGAAACACTTTGTGTGGGTGTATCCGCCAGTTCGAAAGTCGTCCGATTGGTGCAGTAGCCCCAGATGGGCGCACGAACTCCGTATTCGTCCCACATGTCACGGTTGGTGAATCCGATCTTGCGACCGGTGATACTCTCGCCTCGTGCCTCGAACGCAGATCGGAGGCATCTGGTTACACGATACGCGTCCGAAATGCCGAAACCTGATGCCGAATCCGAAAAGAGAGCAACCTGCTTGTGGTCGCTCAGTGCAGTTAAGACGATGTCGGCTGCGGTATTGTTCATCCCGGCATAGCCCCTCAAAGCCCTTGGAAGACCTTAGCAGATGACCAAGGAGCTGTAGACATAAATTGCCCGGATCGAGCAAGGCCGAATGTCAACAATGGACTCATTCCCGGCCTTCACACCCCATTAACCTTCCCTAACGTCCGCTGCCGCCAGGCGGCTCCGATCCCGGATCTCGGTGCGGATCCACCGACGTAATACCGACGTGATACCGACGTGATACCGACGTTGCGTTTCCGCGCCATTCGCCTTGTTTTCCGGCATTAACCTCTCACTTCCGCGGCGCCGGACCTCTGCCGCCGTACGCCGCGTTAAGACCCCGGGTCCTCTCCCCGGCCAGCAAGTTGCGGTTTCGCGGATTTTGGTGCAGCCTCGAAGCTACCGCATTCGCCACAGGGAGCGTTTCACGATGAGCTTCGTCAAGACACTGGCCACCCTCGCCGCCGGTTTCGCCGCCGCCAAGGGCTACGACAAGTACAAGGACATGGGCGGAATGCCGGGGGTGAAGGAGGCCATGCGCGAGAACCCGCAGTTCACCCAGATGAGCGACCAGGCTATGGAAATGATGGAGAAAATGGGCCTGCCGACCGCCCAGCTCAAGTCCATGCGCGACCAGTTCCTCGGCCAGGCCGAGACCGCTGGCGCCAGTGCGACGGCGGGGATGAGCGGCCTGATGGCCGCCCTCGGCGGCGGCATGGCGGGTGGTGCCGAACAGACCAGCGCGCTGATCGACAACCTGACCGGCACCACGGCGGCAACGGATGCGATGGAGGAGAACGCCAAGCTGATGATCCGCGCCATGATCCAGGCCGCCAAGGCCGATGGCGAGATCGACGCCGAGGAACGCGGCAAGATCATGGATCACCTGGGCGATGCGAGCGAGGAGGAGCTTGCCTTCATCGAGGCGGAACTCGACAAGCCCGCCGACGCAATGGCACTCGCCTCCGATACCTCCCAGCAGATGGCGGCGCAGGTCTATGCGGCCGCGCTGATGACGATCCGCGTCGATAGCCTGAAGGAAGCCGACTACCTGAACAAGCTTGCCGCCGGACTTGGTCTCAACGACGAGACCCGCGACCGCGTGCATCGGGCGATGGGTGTCAAGTAGACCCTCTTTCGGCTTGACAGGTGGCACGCGATCTTTAATACGCGGGCTTCAGGTTTTTCGGGCCGCTTGGCGTGGCCAATCAGGAGAGAGACAATGGCGAAACCGACGACGATCAAGATTCGTCTGAACTCGACCGCCGATACGGGCCACTTCTACGTCACGAAGAAGAACGCCCGGACCATGACCGAGAAGATGGTGGTGCGGAAGTACGACCCGGTTGCGCGCAAGCATGTCGAGTACAAGGAAGGCAAGATCAAGTAAGATCGCCGTTCCGGACGACGCAGAAAGCCGCGCCA